>NZ_JBEOXI010000142.1:0-21493 GCF_040296465.1 Streptomyces sp. NPDC002130 | reverse complement strand
CCCTGGTAGACCTTGGCCGCCTTGGCCTCGTCGCCGCCGAAGCGGGTCAGGGCGAACTCGTCCGTCTTGACCATGCCGGGGGCGATCTCGATGACGCGGACCGGCTGGCCGACGATCTCCAGGCGCAGGGTCTCGGCGAGGACGTGGGCGCCGTGCTTGGCGGCGACGTAGCCCCCGCCGCCCTCGTAGGTGCCGTGGCCGGCGGTGGAGGAGACGACCACGACCGTGCCGTCGCCACTCGCGATCAGCTTCGGCAGCAGGGCCTGGGTGAGGTTGAGGGTGCCGAGGACGTTCGTCTCGTACATCCGGCGCCAGTCGTCCGGGTCGCCGGTCGCGACCGGGTCGGCGCCGAGCGCACCGCCCGCGTTGTTGACCAGCACGCCGATCGTCTTGAACGCCGTGGCGAACTCGTCGACCGCCGCGCGGTCCGTGACGTCGAGGGTGTACGCCGTGGCCTGGTGGCCCGCGGTGTTGATCTCCTCGGCCAGGGTCTCGATGCGGTCCTTGCGGCGCGCGGTCAGGACGACGCGGTAGCCCGCCGCGGCGAGTTGGCGGGCCGTGGCGGCGCCGATTCCGCTGCTCGCACCCGTGACGACGGCGATGCGGGAGGCTGCGGACGGGGCGGCGGTGGCCATGGGAGCTCCTCGGGCGTGGGTGTGCGGCGGGGCGTACGGTGCGCAGGCGCTTCCGGCCAGGATAGGTGGGCCCCGCGGTGGGAGAATGAGGCTGGGTGGTCCCCTGTTCTCCCGGAGGTGGATCATGGGTGAGGCACGTGAGGTCATGGACCGGCTCACGGACGCGGTCACCGCACACCCCGATCTGAAGGTCGTGGGCGAGCTCTACGCCGAGGACGCGGTGGCCTTCACTCCCGACGAGGGCGAGCTGCGCGGACGGGACTCGATCGTCGAGTACTGGCGGACGATGACCGAGGCCGTCCCCGGGGCGACGTTCGAGGTCCTGCATTCCTACGAGGCCGGTGACACGGCGATCGACGAGGGCGTCTACCGCGGGCGGAACACCGGGCCGCTGGAGCTGCCCAACGGGGAGACGCTGCCGCCGACGCAGAAGGAGGTCCGGATCCGTGGGGTGGACATCGCCACCGTGAAGGACGGGCGGATCGTCGACTACCGGCTGTACTTCGACGAGATGGACTTCCTGGGGCAGTTGGGGCTGCTCCCGCCCGACGAGCCGTTCTGAGCCGCACGGGGGGCCGGGTCAGTTTCCTCCGCCGGGTCAGTTGCCTCGCGGGGCGTACATGATGACGGCCATGCCCGCGAGGCAGACCAGCGCGCCCGTGATGTCCCAGCGGTCCGGGCGGTAGCCGTCGGCGACCACGCCCCACAGGATCGAACCGGCGACGAAGATCCCGCCGTACGCGGCGAGGACGCGGCCGAAGTGGGCGTCGGGCTGGAACGTCGCGACGAAGCCGTAGGCGCCGAGGGCGAGGACGCCGCCGGCCGCCCAGAGCCAGCCCTTGTGCTCGCGCACGCCCTGCCAGACCAGCCACGCGCCGCCGATCTCCAGCAGGGCGGCGAGGACGAAGAGGGCGGCGGAGCGGAGTACGAACATGGCGGTCAGCTTCGCACGCCCGGTATGCCCTGGTCGTGCCGCCGGTGTCAGTCGCCGGGGTTCTCGGCGTCGTAGCGCTCGCGGGCGTCCCTGACCTCGTCGAAGTGGTTCTCCGCCCAGTCCTTCACGGCGGTCAGGAGCAGGGCCAGGTTGTGACCGAGGGGCGTGAGTTCGTAGTCGACGCGGACCGGGACGGACGGGGTGACGGTGCGGGTGAGGAGGCCGTCGCGTTCCAGGGAGCGCAGGGTCTGGGTGAGCATCTTGGGGCTGACGCCGGCGATCTTGCGGCCGAGGTCGCTGTAGCGCAGGGGGCCCGGGGCGAGGGCGGACACGACGAGGCTGACCCACTTGTCGCTGATGCGGTCCAGGAGCTGGTTGGTGGGGCAGCTCTTGAGGAAGGCGTCGTACTCGATGCGGGCCTGCTCGCGCCGCTGGGCCGCCGTCATGGTGGCCATGGCTCACCTCCGGGGTATGTACGCACTCCCAGGTAACTACTTACCTGTGGATAGTAACTCTTCCTAGGGTTGTGCGGGCCGGGAGGACCTCCCGGATTCCAGCAATCCAAGGAGCGTCGCTGTGCGTGCTGTTGTGGTGAACTCGTTCGGTGGGCCGGAGGTTGTGGAGGTGATGGAGGCCGGGGTGCCGGAGCCGGGTGCGCGTCAGGTGCGGATCAAGGTCGCGGCGGCCTCGCTGAATCCAGTGGACGCGGGGGTGCGGGCCGGTGTCTTCGGGGGTGCGGGCAAGCGGATCGGGCTCGGCTGGGACGTCGCCGGGGCGGTGGACGCGGTGGGCGTGGCCAGTGGGTGGAGCGTCGGGGACGCGGTGGTGGCGCTGGACTACGGCATGGTCAAGCCGCTGGGTACCCACGCCGAGTACGTCGTCGTGGACACCGATGCGGTGGCCCTGGCGCCCGCCACGGTGGACGCCGTCCGGGCGGCGACCCTGCCGCTGAACGCGCTGACCGCCCTGCAGGCCCTGGATCTGCTGGAGTTGACGCCGGACCGGTCGCTGCTGGTGACGGGTGCGGCGGGGGCGGTCGGCGGGTACGCGGTCCAGCTGGCCGCGCACCGGGGGATACCGGTGACCGGGCTGGCCCGGGAGGGGGACGAGGCGTTCGTGCGGTCCCTGGGGGCCGGGCGTTTCGTCGGCGGTGCCGTCCCGGACGGGGGGTTCGACGCGGTGCTGGACGCCGCCGTTCTCGGTGAGCCGGCTCTGGCCGCGGTGCGCGACGGGGGCCGGTACGTCGGGGTCATCCCGCAGGCGGAGCCGGCCTCCGTCCGAGGGGTGCGGACGAGCGCGGTCGAGGTGAGGGCGGACGGGGCGCAGCTGGCGGAGCTGGTGCGGCTGGTGGACGAGGGGGTGCTGACGACGCGGGTGGCCGAGACGTTCGCGCTGGAGGACGCCGCCAAGGCGCATGCCCGGCTCGACGGGGGTGGGGTGCGGGGGCGGCTGGTGCTCGTGCCCTGACGCCGGGCCGGGCCTCGGTGCCGGGCTGGGCCCTGACGCCGGGCCGGGCCCCGGTGCCGGGCTCCGATATCCGGCCGGGCTCCGGTGTCCGGCCCGGCTCGGGTGTGCGGCCGGGCTCCGGTGTCCGGTCGGGCCCCGGTGTCCGGTCGGGCCCCCGGTGTCCGGTCGGGCCCCGGTGTCCGGTCGGGCCCCCGGTGTCCGGTCGGGCCCCGGTGTGCGGCCGGGCCCCGGTGTGCGGCCGGGCCCCGGTGTGCGGCCGGGCCCCGGTGTGCGGCCGGGCCCCGGTATCCGGCCGGGCCCCGGCACCCGGCCCCGCCCCGGCATCCGGCCCGGGCCCTCGACGACGGCCGCGGCGGCCCCCTTCTGGGAATAGCCCCACGTGGGCCGCCGTTCTCCAGGTATAGTTGAACGGTAAACAACCTGGAGGGTGAGCGAGCATGCAGTTCGGGATCTTCAGCGTCGGCGACGTCACGCCCGACCCCACCACCGGCCGGACGCCCACGGAGCGCGAGCGGATCAAGGCCATGATGGCCATCGCGCTGAAGGCCGAGGAGGTGGGCCTCGACGTCTTCGCCACCGGTGAGCACCACAACCCGCCCTTCGTGCCCTCGTCCCCCACGACGATGCTCGGCTACGTCGCGGCCCGCACCGAGCGGCTGATCCTCTCCACGGCCACGACCCTGATCACCACCAACGACCCGGTGAAGATCGCCGAGGACTTCGCGATGCTCCAGCACCTGGCCGACGGCCGGGTGGACCTGATGCTGGGCCGCGGGAACACCGGCCCGGTCTACCCCTGGTTCGGGCAGGACATCCGGCAGGGCATCAACCTCGCCGTCGAGAACTACGCCCTGCTCCACCGCCTGTGGCGCGAGGACGTCGTCGACTGGGAGGGCACGTTCCGCACCCCCCTGCAGGGCTTCACGGCCACGCCCCGTCCGCTGGACGGCGTACCGCCGTTCGTCTGGCACGGCTCGATCCGCTCCCCGGAGATCGCCGAGCAGGCCGCGTTCTACGGCGACGGCTTCTTCCACAACAACATCTTCTGGCCGGCCGACCACACCAAGCGCATGGTCGAGCTGTACCGCGAGCGGTACGCCCACTACGGGCACGGCACCCCCGAGCAGGCGATCGTCGGCCTGGGCGGGCACGTGTTCATGCGGAAGAACGCCCAGGACGCGGTGCGCGAGTTCCGCCCCTACTTCGACGTCGCCCCGGTCTACGGGCACGGGCCGTCGCTGGAGGACTTCATGGAGCAGACGCCGCTGACCGTCGGCTCCCCGCAGCAGGTCATCGAGAAGACCCTGGCCTTCCGCGAGTACGCCGGCGACTACCAGCGCCAGCTGTTCCTGATCGACCACGCCGGGCTGCCGCTGAAGACCGTGCTGGAGCAGATCGATCTGCTGGGCGAGGAGGTCGTGCCGGTGCTGCGCAAGGAGTTCGCCGTGGACCGCCCCGCGGACGTCCCGGACGCCCCGACGCACGCGGCCCGGCTCGCCCGGGGCCGAGGGTGAGGGGACGGTAGGGTCCGGCTCCGAGGTTGCCCGGCCGCTGGTGAGAGGCGAGTAAGAAGGACGCTCCGGCGCAGCGCATACGGTCCCGGGGGCCGGGCGGCTTGGCACACTGGACGCGTGCCCCACACCGTGCTGCTCGCCGAAGACGACCGCGCCATCCGCAACGCCCTGGAGCGTGCCCTGACCCTGGAGGGCTACCAGGTCATGGCGGTCGCCGACGGGGTCGAGGCGCTGGCGCAGGCCCACCGCAACCGCCCGGACGTGCTCCTGCTGGACGTGATGATGCCCGGCATCGACGGGCTCCAGGTGTGCCGGGTACTGCGCGCCGAGGGCGACCGGACGCCGGTGCTGATGCTGACGGCCCTCGTGGAGACCGCCGACCGGATCGCCGGCCTGGACGCGGGCGCCGACGACTACGTGGTCAAGCCCTTCGACGTGGAGGAGGTCTTCGCCCGACTGCGCGCCCTGCTGCGCCGCACCAGCCCGGTGGGCGCCGGGAGCGCACCGGCGGCCGAGGCGCCCAGGCCGCTGCCGGAGCGGTTCATCGACGCCGCCGGCATCCGCATGGACCCGCAGGCGCGCCGGGCCTGGCGCGGCGCGCGCGAGCTGGAGCTGACCCGCACCGAGTTCGAGCTGCTGGAGCTGCTGGTGCGCAACGCGGGCATCGTCCTCGACCACTCGACGATCTACGACCGCATCTGGGGCTACGACTTCGGGCCCGGCTCGAAGAACCTCGCCGTCTACGTCGGCTACCTGCGCCGCAAGCTCGACGAGCCGGACGCGCCGCAGCTGATCCACACGGTGCGCGGCGTGGGTTACGTGCTGCGGGAGGACTGAGTGGGCCGCCTCCGCCGTCTGGTTGCCGGGCGGCGGCCGAAGCTCGTGTCGCTGCGCACCACGTTCGCGGTGTCGTTCGCGGCGGTGACGGCGGCCGTGACGGTCCTCGTCGGCATCCTGTCCTACAGCGCCGCCGCCCGGCTGGTGCGGGTGGACCAGCAGACGGTGTTCGACGAGGTCGTGCAGGATCTGCGCGACGAGGTGCGGCAGAACCACATGACGCCCGGCGACTTCTCGTCCGCCGCGCCGGGCCACGACCTGGTGCGGCCCGCCCGCACGGACGTGCAGGTGCTCGGCCCGGACGGGCGCGTCGTCGACCCGGGCAGTCCGGGGCTGCCGGTCACCGGCGTCGACGCGCGGATCGCCGCCGCGGCCCGCTCCGGGCAGGTGGCCGAGCACAAGGACGTCGACGTGGGCAACGACGTCTACCGCGTCGCCACCGTCTCCCTCGGCGACGGCCGGGGCGCGGTGCAGGTCGCGCAGGAGTTCAGCGACGTCGAGGATCTGCTGCGGGTGCTCCAGCAGCGGACGCTGCTGCTGGTGGCCGCCGTGGTGGTCGGCGCCGGGCTGTTCGGCTGGTGGCTGGCCCGGCGGATCACGCGCCGCCTGGTCGTGCTGACCGACGCCGCCGAGGACGTCGCCCGCACCCGCCGGCTGGGCATCCAGGTGCCCGTGGCCGGCCATGACGAGGTGGGCCGCCTGGGCCGGGCCTTCGACCGCATGCTGGGCCGGCTCGCGCAGTCCGAGGAGGACCAGCGCCGCCTGGTCCAGGACGCGGGACACGAGCTGCGCACGCCGCTGACCTCGCTGCGAACCAACATCTCCCTGCTGCGCCGGATCGACGAGCTCCCGCCGAAGGCCCGCGAGGAGCTGGTCGCCGACCTGGGCCAGGAGGCCCGGGAGCTGACCGACCTGGTCAACGAGCTGGTGGATCTGGCGGCCGGGCAGTCCGACACCGAGCCGCCGCGGCGGGTGGACGTCGCCGACATCGCCGAGGAGGTCGCGGGCGCGGCCCGGCGCCGCAGCGGCCGGGAGATCCTGCTGCGCGCGAGCGGCGACACCACGACCGACGGGAGGCCCGGGATGCTGACCCGGGCGCTGTCCAACCTCGTCGAGAACGCGGTCAAGTTCGACCAGGGCGGCCGGGCCCCCATCGAGATCGTCGTCTCGGGGCCCGCCCGGCCCGGCCGGATCCGGGTCGAGGTCCTCGACCGGGGCCCGGGCATCGCCGACCGCGACCTCACCCGGGTCTTCGACCGCTTCTACCGGGCCGCCGACGCCCGTTCCCTGCCGGGCTCCGGCCTGGGCCTGTCCATCGTCCGCGAGGTGGCCCTCGCCCACGGGGGAGCACCGTTCGCCTTCCGGCGGGAGGGCGGCGGCACGGTCACCGGTTTCACGGTGGGCGGGGGGATCGACTGACTCCGCGGGCCTGCGGCCCGGCAAGGCTGTCCGGGTGCCGCGCAGCAGGGTCGTGTGGGGCGGTCAGTCCGCCAGGGCGTAGAACCCGATTCGCGAGTTCGGCCGGAACCCGATCCGTGGATACACGGGCGCGCCGGCGGCGGTCGCGTGCAGTGTCGCCCGGGTCAGCCCGGTGGCCCGGGCACCCTCGTACAGCGCCTTGCGCGTCACGGCCTCCCCGTACCCTCGCCGCTCCCACGCCGGATCGGTGGCGACGAGCACGACGAAGAGCCGCCCGTCCGCCTCGACGCTGGCGGCGCAGGTCACGGGAACCCCGTCCCGCAGACCCAGGTACGCGAACACCCCGCTCTTCCACAGCGAGGACCCGGCGAGCCCGTCCCGCCCGTCCTCCAGCGGGAACCCGTAGGCGCTCGAGCTGATGTCCGCGTACGCCCGCAGCAGCTCGTCGTCGTCCACGCGGACGAAGGTCAGCTCGGGGTGGACGGGTTCGGGAACCGGCAGCAGATCTCCCGCCATGCCGGTGCCGGGAAAGACGTACCGCAGGCCCGCCTGCTCGGCGGCTGCCGCGAGTGCGGCCTGCGCCTGGTCGTCGAGCAGGGCCTCGAAGACCCACAGGAACCCGGGGCGGGATTTCGCGCGCATGATGTCGGCGGCCTCGTTCAGCCGCTGCTTCAGCAACCCTGCCGATCCGGCTCCGGCCCCGCATCGTGGGCCGTGGGGAGCACCACGGATGGTTCCGGTGCCGGAGCCCGGAAGGCGCCGGTACCGGAACCGCAGTTCGTTCGGCTTCAGTTCGCGGTGGCGCGCGTGTAGGTGACGATGGCCGCGCCGCTGTCGAGCACGGTGTGGTCGGTGAGCTCCCAGCCGCGCGGATCGAAGGCGGCCTTGTGGGAGAAGACCGGGATTCCGGCGCCGATGGTCAACGGTGCCATCTTGAAGATGAGCTGGTCGATCTCGCTGTACAGGGCACCGGCCAGTTCCCCGCCGCCCAGCAGCCAGATGTCCTTGCCGTCCTCCTGCTTCAACTGCCGGACCTTCTCCACAGCGTCATCGGCGACGAGTTCGACGGCCGGGTCCGGGCTCTCGGTGAGGGTCCGGGAGAAGACCAGGTGACGTAGATGGGGGTAGGCATCGGTGATGCCGGCCTTGAGGCCGATCTCGTAGCTGCGCCGCCCTTCCAGGACGGTGTCGAAGTGCGTGCCCTGCGCGGTGACGGACAGAGCCGCCCGGGCCTGCACGGGCAAGGTCTCCGGGTACTCCGTCACGAGGTGCTGGATGTAGTCCCCGGGGATCGGCCAGAAGCCGTCCGGGCCCGTGGGGTCCGCGCCGTCCGGGCCCGCGATGAAACCGTCCAGCGTGGTGGCGATGTAGTACACGAGCTTTCGCATGCGGTGCTCTCTCTTCCGGGTCTGCAGGGTGGCGAGGGGATCAGGCGTGGTCCGGTGTGATCCATCCGACGAGCTGGACGACGACCCCGTTGGGGTCGGTGACCTGGAACAGGCGCTCTCCCCATGGCTCTTCGCGCAGGGGCATCGTGATGTCGACGCCTTCGGAACGCAGTCGCTTCTCCTCGGCTTCGAGGCCGGTGACAGTGAAGGCGAGGATCAGACCGCCGGCGTGCCGGTCGCGCTGGTCGGGTGGCAGGACGTCGGTTCCCCTGGCGAGCAGGACGATGTCGACGGCGGCATCGTCACGGGCGAGGGAGACGAATCCTTCGGCCGCGGCCTGTTCCCGGTAGCCGAGGTGCTCGGTGAAGAAACGGCGGGAGGCCGAGATGTCTTCGACGGTGAGGGAGACGGTGGAGGCGGTGATCCTCAAATGGGGTTCCTTGTCCAGGTGCGGGGTCGGGACGACGTTCCTTCGGAGCTGATCTTACGTCGAGGGTAACATTACTACCGTGCACTCAAAGCTGTAAACGTATTTTTGCTACGGAGGTAAGATTCTGGTCATGGAAGCCAAGACGAGTGCCGCAGCGAGTGCATCCACAGCTCACGTCACCGCCCCGCTGGGCCTGCGGGAGGCGAAGAAGCAGGAGACGCGACAGCTGATCTCCGACCATGCGACACGGCTCTTCATCGAGCAGGGCTTCGAGAACACCACCATCGCCGAGATCGCAGCGGCTTCCCGCGTCGCGAAGAAGACGGTGACCAACTACTTCGCGCGCAAGGAGGACTTGGCTCTCGACCACCAGGACGAGTTCGCGGCCGCGCCGGCGCGGGCCGTGGCGTCACGCCGCCCCGGGGAGTCCGCCCTCGCGGCGCTTCGCCGTGCCTTCGATGCCGCCGTCGCGGCGCAGGATCCGGTCGCCGGATTCGCCGGCCCGGACTTCTCCCGCATGATCAGCGACAGCCCCACCCTGGTGGCGTGCCTGCGCAACCTGCACGACCGGCGTGAGCAGGCACTGGCCGAAGCCCTCGCCGAGACCGCCGGCGCGCGGCCGGACGACATCACCGTTCGCACGGTTGCCGGGCTGCTCGGCGCCGTGCACCGCGTCCTGTTCCAGCGCATCCAGGACCTGACCCTGGCCGGGCACACCCACGACGAGATCGCCAGGACGATCGCGAAGGAGGCGGCACACGCCTTCGACCTCCTCGAACCGGCCATCGGTGACTATGCGGTCGCTTGAGGGGTCCTTACTCCACGCCCTCTCGGGCTGCCCTCTGAGACAGCGGCCACGGCACGTGAAAAGGGCGGAGCCCGAAAGCCCCGCCCGAATCCCATGAAGCCCCGGCTCAGGGCCACACCAGGCAATAAGGCTGATGCCCCGCCTCATGCAGCCGGTGCGAGAAGTCCTGCCATTCGTGCAGCAGTTGGTAGACGTTGAACGCGTCCCGGGGGCCGCCCCGGTCCGGGACCGTCGACCAGATGAAGGCCGCCGCGCCCACCGCCTCCTCGCCGATGCCGCGCAGGGGGTCGACGACCGTCATGGGGAGTTTGACCACGGCGTAGTCGGGGTGCAGGACGACGAGCTCCAGGGGCGGGACCTTGTGCAGGGGGACGCCCTCGATGCCCGTGAGGACCATCGCGGCCATGGTCTCCGGCTTGATCTTCGTGAACATGCCGTTCATGCCGAGCTCGTCGCCGCCGAGCTCCTCGGGGCGCATCGAGATCGGGACGCGGGCCGCAGTCGCGCCGTCGGGCGCGCCGAAGTACTTGTACGTCACCCCCACCCGACCACCATTCCCGCTGCTCCCGGCCCGAAGATCGTCCACCTGACGTTCAGGAAGATCGTCCACCTGACGTTCAGTACGTCCGGCGGCCCGCTCCGGTTCACCCGGTGAACCCTGTGTCCGACGCGGCTCCTGAGCGTCCTCCGCCTCGCGCCGGTGTCGTCCCCGCCGGGCACGTCGAGGACCCAGGTCATCGGTCCCCTCGCCCAGTCCGCCACCGCGATGCATATCTCCACCCGACTGCTTTTCCAGAACGCGTCGCCCCCGCCGCGCAACCCGATCATCGTGTCAGTGACCTCCCCCACGGCCGCCCGCCGAAACGTGCGCTGAAACAACTGTCCGCGGGATGTCCGCAGCCTCCGGCCACCCCTGGCCGTGCGAGCTGTGTGTATCGGGGTCCAGTCTCGCAGACGACGGCGACCACGGGGCCGGTTGTCCCGTGCCCCGTCCGCCCGCGCCCCTGGCCTACCCTGAACAGGTCACTGGCACCCAGAGCCCGACAGCGTCGGAGAAGGTCGGAGAAGTCGCAGGTCATGAGTGAACTGACATATCCGTATGAAGCACCGGCCTCGCAGGCTCTGTTCGACCGCGCGGCGGCCGTCACACCCGGCGGCGTGAACTCACCGGTGCGGGCCTTCCGAGCCGTCGGCGGCACGCCGCGGTTCATGGTGTCCGGCACCGGCCCCTATCTGACCGACGCCGACGGCAGGGAGTACGTCGACCTCGTGTGCTCCTGGGGGCCCATGATCCTCGGGCACTCCCACCCCGAGGTCATCGCCGCCGTGCAGGACGCCGTCTCCCGCGGTACGTCCTTCGGCACGCCCGGTGAGGGCGAGGTCGCGCTCGCCGAGGAGATGGTCGCCCGCGTCGCGCCGCTGGAGCAGGTGCGGCTCGTCTCCAGCGGGACCGAGGCGACCATGTCCGCCATCCGGCTCGCGCGGGGATTCACCCGGCGCACCAAGGTGATCAAGTTCGCCGGGTGCTACCACGGGCACGTCGACTCGCTGCTCGCCGCGGCCGGCAGCGGTGTCGCCACGTTCGCGCTGCCCGACACCCCGGGCGTCACCGGCGCCCAGGCCGGCGACACCATCGTCCTGCCGTACAACGACCTCGACGCCGTACGCGAGGCCTTCCTGGCCCACCCCGGCGAAGTCGCCTGCGTGATCACCGAGGCCTCCCCGGGCAACATGGGCGTCGTACCGCCCGCCGAGGGGTTCAACCAGGGCCTGAAGGACCTCTGCGCCGAGAACGGGGCGCTCTACATCTCCGACGAGGTCATGACCGGCTTCCGGACCAGCCGGGCCGGGTGGTTCGGGGTCGACGGCGTCGTCCCGGACCTGATGACCTTCGGCAAGGTCATGGGCGGCGGCTTCCCCGCCGCGGCCTTCGGCGGGCGCGCGGACGTCATGGCCCACCTCGCCCCGGCCGGGCCCGTCTACCAGGCCGGCACCCTCTCCGGTAACCCCGTCGCCACCGCCGCCGGGCTCGCCCAGCTGCGGCTCCTCGACGACGCCGCCTACGCCAAGGTCGACGCCGTGTCCAAGGAGATCCAGGGGCTCGTCACCGGCGCCCTGACCAAGGAGGGCGTCGCGCACCGGCTGCAGAACGCCTCCAACATGTTCTCCGTGTTCTTCACCGACCGGCCCGTGCGCAACTACGAGGACGCCAAGACGCAGGAGTCCTTCCGCTTCACCGCGTTCTTCCACTCGCTGCTCGCCGACGGCGTCTACCTGCCGCCGTCCTCCTTCGAGTCCTGGTTCGTGTCCACCGCGCACGACGAGCGGGCCGTGCAGCGGATCGCCGACGCCCTTCCGGCGGCGGCCCGGGCGGCTGCGGAGGCCAGGGCATGAGCGACCAGCAGAACAACAGCGCCGAGGACATCACCGTCGTCCACGTCATGCGGCACGGCGAGGTCGCCAACCCGGACGGCATCCTCTACGGCCGCCTGCCCGGCTACCACCTTTCCGACCTGGGGCGCCGCATGGCCGACCGGGTCGCCGAGCACCTGTCCGGCCGCGATGTGACGCACGTCGTCGCCTCGCCGCTGGAGCGCGCGCAGGAGACGGCCGAGCCGATCGCCAAGGCCCACGGGCTGGACCTGGCGACCGACGAGCGGCTGATCGAGGCCGAGAACATCTTCCAGGGCAAGACGTTCGGCGTCGGGGACGGCGCGCTGCGCAAGCCGAACAACTGGAAGCACCTGGTCAACCCGTTCCGGCCGTCCTGGGGCGAGCCGTACGTCGACCAGGTCGTGCGCATGATGAGCGCGCTGGGCGCGGCGAAGGACAAGGCCCGCGGGCACGAGGCGGTCGTGGTCAGCCACCAGCTGCCCATCTGGATCGTGCGGTCGTACGTCGAGCGCCGCCGCCTCTGGCACGACCCGCGCAAGCGCCAGTGCACGCTCGCGTCGCTGACGACGTTCACGTACCAGGGCGACAGGATCGTCTCCGTCGGCTACACCGAGCCGGCCCGCGATCTCGTCCCGGCCCATCTGCTCGCCGGTGCCAAGCCGGTGAAGGGGCAGGCCAAGGCGTTCGGGGCGTAATTCCCCGGACTCGCGTACGGGGGCGTTCGGCAGGCACGGGCCTTTCGTTCGCCCCCTTATGAGCGCTTACGACTGCTTCGTTACGAAATCTGCGCATATCGGCGGAACCTCGTTCCTCGTCACGGCCTCTGACCGGGTGACCAGCACGACGTGACGAATCGGGGATGCCATGCGCGCTCTCTCCCGCAGGGGAATGCTCGGACTCGGCGCGGGAGCCGCCGCCGCTGTCTCACTCGCCGGATGCGGCGGTCTCACGGGCTCGGACGACTCCGGCCACGCCGACGGTTCCGGCGGCGACTCCGCACAGGGCGGATCCAAGCCGAAGCCCACCGCCCGCCCCATCGGCGACGGATCCACCGCCCACACCGGCAAGCAGCCCCACCAGCCCGCCGAGCCCGAGCCGCTGGAGCCGGGTCAGACCCCGCCCCAGTTCGTCGTGTTCTCCTGGGACGGCGCCGGAGAGGTCGGCAACGGCCTCTTCCCCCGCTTCCTGGACCTCGCCAAGGAGCACGGCGCGAGCATGACCTTCTTCCTGTCCGGGCTGTATCTGCTGCCCGAGTCGAAGAAGCGCCTCTACAACCCGCCGAACAACCCGCGCGGTGCCTCCGACATCGGCTACCTCACCGACGAGCACGTCAAGGACACGCTGAAGAACGTCCGCCGCGCCTGGCTCGAGGGCCACGAGATCGGCACCCACTTCAACGGGCACTTCTGCGGCGAGTCCCACGGCTCGGTCAAGAACTGGACGCCCCGCCAGTGGCGCAGCGAGATCGACCAGGCGAAGTCCTTCGTGAAGGAGTGGCGCACCAACACCGGCTGGACCGACCTGCCGTCGCTGCCGTTCGACTACGACAAGGAGCTCGTCGGCGGCCGTACGCCCTGTCTGCTCGGCCAGGACAACCTGCTGCCCACCGCCCGCGAACTCGGCTGGCGCTACGACGCCTCCTCGCCCGGCGGCCTCCAGGTCTGGCCCACCAAGCGCCAGGGCATATGGGACCTGCCCCTGCAGCAGATACCTTTCCCCGGCCGCGGCTTCGAGGTCCTGTCGATGGACTACAACATGCTCGCCAACCAGTCCCTCAACTCCACGAAGGCCCCGGCCCACAACTACCCGGGCTGGCGGAAGCAGTCGGCACAGGCGTACATCCAGGGATTCAAGCGGGCATACGAGACAAACCGGGCACCCTTGTTCATCGGTAACCACTTCGAGCAGTGGAACGGCGGCATCTACATGGACGCCGTCGAGGAGGCCTTCCAGCACATCGCGCGCGAGAAGGAGAAGGGCGCGGATGTGCGTCTCGTCTCCTTCCGGCAGTTCACCGACTGGCTCGACGTGCAGAAGCCCGAGGTGCTCGACAAGCTCCGTACGCTCGGGGTCGGGCAGCAGCCGGCCGGTGGCTGGCGGGAGTTCACCGGCAAGGCCTCCACGCCCAGCGGAGACACCTCGCAGAACGCCGCCTGAAATGCGGTTTTCCGCCCGCAAGGGGGGTGGGCGAGACCCCCAGAACGGGCATGCGAAACTTTTCACATGAGTGCCGACAGCGCCCCCCAGCGTTCGAACCGCACGACCCGTGCCACCGAGCGCACCCGACGTGTCCGCCGTAGTGCCGCCCTGACCGCCTCTCTCGCCGCGACCGCGCTGCTCGTCACCGCGTGCGGCTCCGGCGGCACCTCCGGCGGGGGCGGCAACACCAACTTCGTCACCGGCACCGACGGCGTCGCCACGGCCGCCCAGGGCAAGCGCACCCCGGCGCCCGACCTGTCCGGCAAGACCATCGCCGGCAAGACCCTCGACGTCGCCGACTACAAGGGCAAGGTCGTCGTCCTCAACGTGTGGGGTTCCTGGTGCAACCCCTGCCGCGCCGAGGCCAAGTACTTCGCGAAGGTCTCCAAGGAGTACGCCGGCAAGGGCGTGCAGTTCGTCGGCATCAACACCCGCGACACCTCCACCGGCGCCGCCCTCGCCTTCGAGAAGGACTGGGGCATCACCTACCCCAGCCTCTACGACCCCACCGGCAAGCTGCTGCTGCGCTTCAAGAAGGGCACGCTCAACCCGCAGGCGATCCCCTCCACGCTCGTCCTCGACCGGGACGGCAAGATCGCGGCCCGCTCCCTGTCCGCACTCAGCGAGGAACGGCTGCTGAAGATGCTCAAGCCGGTCGTCGCCGAGAAGTGAGCGGAGTAGTGACGTGAGCGCAGTCACCACGCTCGCCGCGGTCGCGGACCCCAACGGCACGGTGCTCAAGGGCGCCCTGCTGGCGGCCCTGCCGATCGCGCTGCTGGGCGGACTCGTCTCCTTCTTCTCGCCGTGCGTCCTGCCGCTGGTACCCGGTTACCTGTCCTACGTCACCGGGGTGGCCGGCACCGACCTCGCCGAGGCGCGGCGCGGTCGGATGGCCGCGGGTGCCTCGCTGTTCGTACTGGGCTTCACCGTCGTGTTCGTCTCGTCCGGGGCGCTGTTCGGCTACTTCGGCGCGACGCTCCAGGAGTACCGGGACATCCTGTCCAAGGTGCTGGGCGTACTCATGATCGTCCTGGGCGTGTTCTTCATGGGCCTCATGCCCTGGTTCACCCAGCGCGAGTTCCGCTTCCACCGGAAGCCGGTGGCGGGGCTGGCCGGCGCGCCCCTGCTCGGCGCTCTCTTCGGCATCGGCTGGACACCCTGCATCGGCCCCACCCTCGCCTCCGTGCTCGCCCTCTCCTCCGACCAGGGCAGCGCCGGACGCGGTGCCGTCCTGACCATCGCGTACTGTCTGGGCCTGGGCGTGCCTTTCGTGCTCGCCGCGGTCGCCTTCCGCAAGGCCCTCGGAGCCTTCGGCTGGATCAAGCGCCACTACGTCTGGGTGATGCGGATCGGCGGCACCATGATGATCGTGACCGGTCTGCTCCTGCTGACCGGCGCGTGGGACCGCATCGTGCAGGAGATGCAGGTCTGGTCCGACGGCTTCACTGTGGGGATCTGATCCATGAGCAAGACCACCGCCTCCGACCCGGCCCCCTCCGCCGCCGAGGACCAGGAGCTCGGCGATGCCGGCTCTCAGCTGTCCACCGCCCCCAAGGAGGAGGCGCCCAGCCTGCCGTCCCTGGGCGTCATCGGCTGGGCCCGCTGGTTCTGGCGGCAGCTCACCTCCATGCGGGTCGCCCTGCTGCTGCTCCTGCTGCTCTCCCTCGGCGCGATCCCCGGCTCGCTCATCCCTCAGTCCGGCCAGGACGAGACGAAGGTCGCCGACTTCCGCAAGGCCCACCCGGCCCTCGGGGACGTCTACGACAAGATCGGCATGTTCCACGTCTACAGCTCGGTGTGGTTCTCCGCCATCTACATCCTGCTGTTCGTCTCCCTCATCGGCTGCATCGTGCCCCGCACCTGGCAGTTCGTCGGCCAGCTGCGCGGTCTGCCGCCCGGCGCGCCCCGGCGGCTGAACCGGCTGCCCGCCCACACCACCTGGCGCACCACCGCCGAACCCGAGCAGGTCCACCAGGCCGCCGTGGCCCTGCTGAAGAAGCGCCGCTTCCGCACCCACCTCACCGGGGGCGCCGTCGCCGCCGAGAAGGGCTACCTGCGCGAGCTGGGCAACCTCGTCTTCCACATCGCCCTCATCGTGATGCTGACCGCCTTCGCCTGGGGCCAGCTGTACAAGTCCGAGGGCAACAAGCTCGTCGTCGAGGGCGACGGCTTCTCCAACACCCTCACCCAGTACGACGACTTCAAGTCCGGCAACCTCTTCACGTCCGACGACCTGGTGCCGTTCAGCTTCAACCTGAAGAAGTTCACCGGCACCTACGAGCGCACCGGCCCCAACAAGGGCACCCCGCGCGTCTACAAGGCCGACATCACCTACAGCTCCGGCGCCTACGGCAAGGAGAAGAACGACACCGTCGAGGTGAACCACCCGCTGGAGATCGGCGACTCCAAGGTCTACCTCGTCAGCCACGGCTACGCGCCCGTCATCACCGTCCGCGACGCCCAGGGCAAGGTCGTCTTCGACGACGCCGTACCGCTGCTGCCGCTGGACGCCAACGTCACCTCCTCCGGTGTCGTCAAGGTCCTCGACGGCTACCGCAATGCCCAGGGCAAGAAGGAACAGCTCGGCTTCAACGCGTTCTTCGTGCCGACCTTCGGCGGCCATGCCAGCGGCACGATGCTGTCGCAGTTCCCCGCGCTGGACAATCCGCTGCTCGCGCTGTCCGCCTACCACGGCGACCTGGGGGCCGACTCCGGCATCCCGCAGAGCGTGTACCAGATGGACCGGACCAACATGAAGGAGTTCAAGAACTCCCAGGGCAAGCTGTTCAAGAAGCTGCTGAAGCCCGGCGAGACCATGAAGCTCCCGAACGGCGCCGGCTCGGTCACCTTCGGCAAGGACATCAAGGAGTGGGCCGGCTTCCAGGTCGTCCAGCAGCCCGGCAGCGGCTGGGCCCTCGCCGGTGCCCTCGCCGCGATCGGCGGCCTCGCCGCCTCCCTGTTCATCCAGCGCCGCCGCGTCTGGGTGCGCGCGGTCAAGGGCGCCGACGGCGTCACCGTCGTCGAGATGGCCGGCCTCGGCCGCAGCGAGTCCGCCAAGGTCCCCGAGGAACTGGGCCACCTCGCCGGCGACCTCTACGAGCAGGCACCGGGTGCTCCCGGCCCCGACGACCCCACAGATTCCCCCGACCCCGCTCAGGAGCCGGGTACCGAACCCCCCGTACCTGCCGAAGGGGCTGAGAAGCAGTGACTCTCGCCGCCGCCACGAACGAAAACCTCGCGCAGATCAGCAATGTGCTGATCTACTCCGCGATGGCCGTCTACACCCTGGCCTTCTTCGCGTACATCGCCGAATGGCTCTTCGGCAGCCGCAGCAAGGTCGCCCGGACCGCCGCCGCGCTCACCACCAAGGCGGACGCCAAGAAGGCGGCCCCGGCCGTCACCGTGAACCAGGCCGGCGGCACCGCCGTGCTGGAGCGGCCGAAGGTCACCGTGCGGGCCGCGGCCGGCCGGCGCGACGTGCCCGACGGCCCCGGGGCGCACGGCGGGGACGAGCAGGGCGACCTCTACGGCCGGATCGCCATCTCCCTCACGGTCCTCGCCTTCCTCATCGAGTTCGCCGGTGTCCTCACCCGCGCCCTGTCGGTGGAGCGCGCCCCGTGGGGCAACATGTACGAGTTCAACATCACGTTCTCCACGGTCGCGGTCGGCGTGTACCTCGGGCTGCTGGCCCTGAAGAAGAACGTGCGCTGGCTCGGCCTGTTCCTGATCACCTCGGTCCTGCTCGACCTGGGCCTGGCGGTCACGGTCCTCTACACCGCCAGCGACCAGCTGGTCCCGGCCCTGCACTCGTACTGGCTGTACATCCACGTCTCGACGGCGATCTTCTGCGGCGCGGTCTTCTACGTGGGCGCGGTCGGCACGATCCTGTACCTGTTCAAGGACTCCTACGAGAGCAAGCTCGCGAGCGGCGGCACGCCCGGCACCTTCGCGACCTCCGTCCTGGAGCGGCTGCCCTCCTCGGCCTCCCTCGACAAGTTCTCCTACCGCGTCAACGCGGCCGTCTTCCCGCTGTGGACGTTCACGATCATCGCGGGCGCCATCTGGGCCGGTGACGCCTGGGGCCGCTACTGGGGCTGGGACCCGAAGGAGACCTGGTCCTTCATCACCTGGGTCGCCTATGCCGGCTACCTGCACGCCCGCGCCACCGCCGGCTGGAAGGGCCGCAAGGCCGCCTACCTGGCCCTCATCGCCTTCGGCTGCTGGCTGTTCAACTACTACGGCGTGAACATCTTCGTCTCCGGCAAGCACTCCTACGCGGGCGTGTAGGACCCGCCGGGGCACCTCACCGCCGGGGGACGGGAGCGTGGTCCGCCACCGACGCGATGATGTCGCGCAGCCGGTCGGCGTACAGCCGCAGGTTCTTGTGCGCGACATCGGTGTCCGGGTAGCGGGCCGCGAACCACAGGCCCTCGTGGAGCCGGGTGACCCAGGCGCAGACCTGGTCGCCGTACGACACCCGGATCAGGCCGTAGGCGTTGCGCTCGGTCCAGCTCGTGGACTCGGGGATGCCGCGGGCGTCGGCGAACGACACGATCGAGTACATGTCGGGGGACGTCGGCCGGAAGTCCGCGCCGAGCAGCCGCAGCACCCGCGCCAGCGGCATGCGCGCCAGCGGCCGGGTGGCGTGCAGCGCGGCGCGTACGGTCTTCAGCGCGGCGGGGAAGTCGGGCGCCTCGTCGACGGGCACCTCGATCGGCGCGCCGCCGACGTACCAGCCCACCGAGTCCGAGTACGCGGACTTCGCCCGGGTGTGGAAGGGCACCACCGTCCGGTAGACGGGCTCACCGCCGATCTCGTGGACGATCAGGGCGGTCGCCGCCAGGACCCCGACCAGCGAACCGCCGTAGGGGCGGCAGTACGCCTCGAAGGCGGCGGCGGCGTCCGCGTCGACGAGCATCTCGCGCATGAGCTTCTGCGTCGGCAGCCCGCCCCCGGGATCCAGCCCGAGGTCCACGGGGAAGCTCGGCAGCCGCCCGTCGCAGCGCCGGATGAACTCCCGCCAGCGGGCGACGATCTCGTGGTCCGCGTCGATCCGGTCCGCGTCGGCCCGCTCTGCCTCGCAGAAGTCGACGTAGCTGGAGACCGGCGACTGCTCCGGGGCGCGGCCGGTGAGATGAGCGGCGTACAGCTCCTGGATCTCCGCCGGGATGCGGTAGATGGAGAACGCGTCGACGTTGCTGTGGTCGAAAGCCATGTACACGCTGGTGCTGTCGTCCCGGACGACGGCGGTGTAGATGAGGTTCGGCCAGCGCAGCGCGTCGGCGGTGGTGTCGAAGCGGTCCTGGAGGTGCTGGGCCAGGGCCTCGGGATCGGTGAACTCGCCGGCGTCCTCGCGGTGCAGGGAGACGGAGGCCGGGTCGAGGGTGAAGCGGCGGATCGAGTCGCCCGGCCCACCCGCCCACCGAAAGCCGCTGCGCAGGGTCTCGTGCCGCAGCGTCCAGCCGCGCAGCGCCTCACCCAGCGCGTCCAGGTCGACCCGTCCGGGGATGTCGAACGCCGCGCCGAGCCAGGTGGGTACGAACAGACCGTCCTCGCGTACGGACCGCGCCGTCCGCAGATGTGACTCCTGGATGTAGGCGGGCGGCCTGGAGTCTTCCGGCAGGGCCTTCGCCGTCGCGACGGTGGCCGGGCTGAGCGTCCATTCGACGAGTCGCCCAGGTCGTACGTCGCAGCGCTGGATGTCAGTCATTCGCACAGGGCGTCTCCGTTCGCAGGTGGGATAGACCCGACCAAACGAATGCCGAACCCGCCACCGGCGACACCGGGTTTCGCCACATTTCAATGGAACGGATGGCATCCCGAACGGTGATGCGAAACCCGGCAGGTGCGCTCAGTTGACGCCGATGTCCTCGTTCCACAGAGCCGGGTTGCTCGCGATGAAGTCCCGCATCAGGCCGATGCACTCGTCGTCGTCCAGCAGCACGATCTTCACACCGTGCTCGGCGAGCCAGTCGTGGCCGCCGTGGAAGGTGACGTCCTCCCCGATCAGGACGCGGGAGATGCCGAACTGCCGCACCAGGCCGGAGCAGTACCAGCACGGCGACAGGGTCGTCACCATCGTCGTGCCCCGGTAGGAGCGTTGCCGCCCGGCCGCGCGGAAGGCCGCCGTCTCCGCGTGCAGTGACGGATCGCCGTCCTGGACGCGGCGGTTGCGGCCGCGGCCCAGCAGAGTGCCGTCGGCGCCGTACAGCGCGGCACCGATCGGGATGCCGCCCTCGGCGAGCCCGGTGCGGGCCTCCTCGACGGCGGTCGTGAGCCATGTGCGTGCCTGTGCCCGGTCCATGACCTCATCCATGACCCCGCCCCGCCCCTCCTTAACCCGGCCCGGCCGCGGAAAGCCGGTCGAGGTAGGCGTGCAGGGCGCCCGCGCCCTCGATCATGCGCCTGGTGCGAGCCGTCAGCGCCTCGCCGCGCGCCGCTACGGCCGCACGCAGCGCCGCACTGCCGCCCTCCCGCCGCAGCCCCTCCAGCACCGGCCTGATCTGGTCGAACAGGTAGTGGCTGCGGCGCAGGGTGTGCACGAGCCGGGCGTCGCGCACATCAGCCGGCTCGTACACCCGGTACCCCGTCCCGCGTTCGCGTCTTGGCGTGAGCAGTCCCGCCCCCTCCCACACCCGCAGCGCAGACGTCCGCACGCCCAGCAGCACCGCCACCTCCCCGATGCGCAGCCCGCCCGAGCGCGGCAGCGGGGCGGGCGGACCGGCCGCGAGCAGTTCCAGGGCCTCGCTCGCCGCCCGCAGCGACACCCGCTCCTCGTGCAGCGCCGCGTGCGCGGCATCGACCAGCGCGAGCGCGCCCGGCACGTCCCCCTGGTGCACGGTCCTCATGATGCTCGTCGCCGTCACCGGCCCGTACCCCTGCATCAGCGTCCGGTACGCCAGCAGCGCGCCGCGGTGCACCTCGCCGAAGACGCGGTAGCCGGACGCGGTCCGCGCGGCCGGCGGGAGCACACCGGCGTCCTCGTAGTTGCGGATCTGCTGCGTCGAGACACCGGCGAGCCGGGCCAGGTCGACGGGGCGGAGGCGGCGGTCGTTCGTCATCGATTTGAAGGTTACGGCGGGAAGTCGGCCGCAGAACCGTCAGCGTGACGCCGCCCCGACAGTTGCCTCGTCAGCCCTGCCGCTCCAGCACCGCGTAGTCCGCGAAGCTGCGGCGGTAACGCAGGTGCCTCGTCTCCTGGGTGTGCCTGCGCTGCCACTCCTCCACCTCGCCGGGCGCCTGGCACGGACCCGAACCCGCCCCGCAGTCCTCCTCCTCACCCGACACGCACCGAGCCTCGTACTCGGGCTGCGCCGACGCGTCCTGCACGATCGTGTACGGCACGTACCGGAAGATCCTGCGGCCGGCCGACTCCCCACCGTGCTCGTCGCGTTGGTGCTGGCGCAGCAGCACGTTCGCGTCTGTCACCGCACTGCCGTCGAACGCCGCCCGCGCCCTGTCCCGCCGC
>NZ_JBEOXI010000141.1:0-21512 GCF_040296465.1 Streptomyces sp. NPDC002130 | reverse complement strand
CTTCCACGACCTCGGCACCAGGGTCGGCCAGGAGATCCACGCGGCCCACGGCCTGGAGTACCTGGAGGTCTCCGACGAGGTCTTCGAGTCGGCCCACTCGGTCGTCTTCGACGAGGCGGAGAACCGGATGCACACCATCAAGGCGGTCATGGTGGCGACCCTGGCCTGAACAGGCCGTGCCGTGCGGCCGGCCCTCCGCGTCCGCTACGGCCGCCGGAGCCCCGGGCTCGCCCCGGTCACACCGTCCGGCGCCGCTGAGGCGGTACCGCGGACAGCCTGAACCAGACCGCCTTTCCCGACTCGGTCGGCCGGTGCCCGCAGGAGGAGCTCAGGGCGCGGATCAGCAGCAGCCCGCGCCCGTGCTCCTGCCAGGGGTCGGGCCGCCCGCCGGCCGGGCAGGTGAGGTCGCCGGGCGGAGCCGGGTCGGTGTCGTGCACCTCCACCCGGCAGCCCGACGGCATCAGCTCCACGACCAGCTCTATCGGCGTTTCGCCCGTGGTGTGCTCCACGGCGTTGGCCACCAGCTCCGCCGTCAGCAGCTCCGCGGTGTCGCAGTCCGCCCCGTGGTCCAGCTCGGTCAGCGCCGTACGGACCAGGGCACGGGCCACGGGCACCGCCGCTGCGGTGTGCGGCAGCGCGATGCGCCAGGAGGCGGGGGCTGAGGGGAGTTCGTACACGGCGGGTCCGTTCATGGAGCAGGACATCCTGCTTTCAACCTGATGAATGGTACGGCGCCGCTCTTCGGAGGCGTCCGAGGGGCACCGTCGGAGGCGCCCTTGCCCCCGTGCCGGACGGCTTACCCAGGTGAACGCGCCGCCGCGCACAGCTGCTCCCGCCGTTACGCCGGTGTGGACGATCTGTGACGGATGTAACCGGGCCAGGTCACGCCGGGCCCACACCGAAGTCCTACCCGTACGGTCTATCGCGCACTCATGACGACAGTCACGGATGGGTGATAGCTTCGAGGGGTAGAGCTCAGTGAGGCAGTGCCCGCCCGAGGAGGCCGCACGTCATGAGTCCCTTCACCGGCTCCGCCGCCCGCACCCCCGGCTGGGAGCATCTGCGCGTCGACGTCACCGACGGCGTCGCGACCGTCACCCTCGCCCGGCCCGAGAAACTCAACGCGCTCACCTTCGGCGCCTACGCCGACCTGCGCGACCTGCTCGCGGAGCTGTCCCGGGAGCGGTCCGTACGCGCCCTGGTGCTGGCCGGCGAGGGCCGCGGGTTCTGCTCCGGCGGCGACGTCGACGAGATCATCGGCGCGACGCTCGGCATGGACACCGCGCAGCTCCTGGACTTCAACCGGATGACCGGCCAGGTGGTCCGCGCGATCCGGGAGTGCCCGTTCCCGGTGATCGCCTCACTGCACGGCGTGGCGGCGGGCGCCGGAGCGGTCCTCGCCCTGGCCGCTGACTTCCGCGTCGCCGATCCCACCGCCCGCTTCGCGTTCCTCTTCACACGCGTCGGCCTCTCCGGCGGCGACATGGGCGCGGCCTACCTCCTGCCCCGGGTCGTCGGCCTGGGCCACGCGACCCGCCTGCTGATGCTGGGCGACCCGGTCCGCGCCCTGGAGGCCGAGCGCATCGGCCTGATCAGTGAACTGACCGAGGAAGGCCGGGCGGACGAGACGGCCCGGCAACTGGCCCACCGCCTGGCAGAGGGCCCGGCCCTGGCCTACGCCCAGACCAAGGCACTCCTGACGGCGGAGCTGGACATGCCCCTGGCGGCCTCGATCGAACTCGACGCCTCGACCCAGGCCCTCCTGATGACGGGGGAGGACTACGCCGAGTTCCACGCGGCGTTCACGGAAAAGCGCCCTCCCAAA
Organism: Streptomyces sp. NPDC002130; assembly: GCF_040296465.1. NCBI lineage: Bacteria > Bacillati > Actinomycetota > Actinomycetes > Kitasatosporales > Streptomycetaceae > Streptomyces > Streptomyces sp. NPDC002130. Next base: position 19,687 of record NZ_JBEOXI010000141.1, on the reverse strand, counting down.
TGGAGCGGACGGTGATTGCGACCCCCTCAGGGGCGCGGGGAACTGCGCGACAAGCCCCCAAGCACCCGCACCCGCACACGGACGAGAACCACTCCCTGCGCGTAGGAATCATCGGCGGCGGCCCCGGCGGCCTCTACGCCGCCGCCCTCCTCAAACGCCTCGATCCCGAACGGCACATCACCGTCTGGGAACGCAACGCCCCGGATGACACCTTCGGCTTCGGCGTGGTCCTCTCCGACGAAACCCTCGGCGGCATAGAACACGCCGACCCGAAGGTCTACGAAGCCCTTCAGCAGCACTTCACCCGCTGGGACGACATCGACATCGTCCACCGCGGCAACCGCCACACCTCCGGAGGACACGGTTTCGCGGCCCTGGGCCGCAAGCGGCTGCTCGAGATCCTCCACACCCGCTGCCGCGACCTCGGCGTCGACCTCCGCTTCCGCACCGAGGCCCCCGAAGACCTGCCGCACACCCACGACCTGGTCATCGCCGCCGACGGCATCCACAGCACCACCCGCGAGACGCACGCGGACGTCTTCCGTCCCCGGGTGACGACCCACCGCTGCCGCTACATCTGGCTCGCCGCCGACTTCCCCTTCGACTCCTTCCGCTTCGAGATCGCCGAGACCGAACACGGCGTCATGCAGCTCCACGGCTACCCCTACGCCCCCGACGCCTCGACCGTGATCATCGAGATGCGCGAAGAGGTCTGGCACGCGGCCGGATTCGACGAGCTCGGCGAAGCGGAGTCGATCGAGCGCTGCGCCAAGATCTTCGCGGAGGCGCTCGGCGGCCGTCCCCTGAAGTCGAACAACTCCACCTGGACGACGTTCCGCACGGTGGTCAACGACCGCTGGTCCCACGGCAACGTCGTCCTCCTCGGGGACGCCGCCCACACCGCCCACTTCTCCATCGGCTCCGGCACCAAGCTCGCCGTCGAGGACGCGCTCGCCCTGGCCGCCTGTCTGGAGGAGCAGGGCTCGCTGCCCGAGGCCCTGGCCGCCTACGAGGCGGAGCGGCGCCCGGTCGTCGCCTCCACGCAGCGCGCGGCCCGGGCCAGCCTGGAGTGGTTCGAGAACCTCCCCCTGTACCTGGACCAGCCGCCCCGCCAGTTCGCCTTCAACCTCCTCACCCGCAGCCGTCGCGTCACGCACGACAATCTGCGGCTGCGCGATGCCCGCTTCACGCGGAAGGTGGAGCGCGAGTTCGGCTGCCCGCCCGGCACACCCCCGATGTTCACGCCGTTCCGGTTGCGCGGACTGACCCTGCGCAACCGGGTCGTCGTCTCGCCCATGGACATGTACTCGGCCGTCGACGGCGTCCCCGGCGACTTCCACCTCGTCCACCTGGGCGCCCGGGCGCTGGGCGGGGCCGGACTGGTGATGACGGAGATGGTGTGCGTCAGTGAGGAGGGCCGGATCACGCCCGGCTGCGCCGGTCTCTACACCGGCCGGCAGGCCGAGGCCTGGAAGCGGATCACGAACTTCGTGCACACTCAGGCGCCCGGCACCGCCATCGGCGTGCAGCTCGGCCACAGCGGCCGCAAGGGCTCCACGAAGCTGATGTGGGAGGGCATGGACGAGCCGCTGGAGGAGGGCAACTGGCCGCTCGTGGCCCCCTCGGCGCTTCCGTACAAGCCGTTCAGCCAGACGCCGCGGGAGCTGTCCCGCGCGCAACTGACCGACATCCGCGAGCAGTTCACGGCGTCCGCGGTCCGCGCCGCCCGGGCCGGGTTCGACCTGCTCGAACTGCACTGCGCGCACGGCTACCTGCTGTCGGGGTTCCTCTCCCCGCTGACCAACCGGCGCACCGACGCCTACGGCGGCTCCCTGGAGAAGCGGCTGCGTTTCCCGCTGGAGGTCTTCGACGCCGTACGGAACGTGTGGCCGGGGGAGCGGCCCATGACCGTCCGCGTCTCCGCCACCGACTGGGCCGAGGGCGGGACGAGTGCCGAGGACGCCGTCGAGATCGCCCGGGCCTTCGCCGCGCACGGCGCCGACGCGATCGACGTGTCGACGGGCCAGGTCGTGGCGGACGAGCGGCCGGAGTACGGGCGGTCGTACCAGACGCCGTTCGCGGACCGGATCCGCCACACCACCGGCATCCCGGTGATCGCGGTCGGCGCGATCTCCTCCTGGGACGACGTCAACTCCCTGATCCTCGCGGGCCGCACCGACCTCTGCGCCCTGGCCCGACCCCACCTCTACGACCCCCACTGGACCCTGCACGCGGCGGCCGAGCAGGGCTACACGGGCCCGGGCGCGCCTTGGCCTGCCCCGTACCGCGCGGGCAGCCGCCGCCCACAGACGGGCCGTCTGGACGCCCCCAAACCGCGACTGGATCTCGGAGGCGGCGACGCCCGGGGACGTTAGGATCCGTGGCATGCCCCTGACCCTGGACGACGTGGACCGGTTCGAAGCCGCCCGACCGCGCCTGGAGGCCGTGGCCTATCGGATGCTCGGGTCGGCGAGCGAGGCCGAGGACGCCGTGCAGGAGACGTTCCTGCGCTGGCAGGGCGCCGACACCGACCGCATCGAGGTCCCCGAGGCCTGGCTGACGAAGGTGCTCACCAACCTGTGCCTCAACCAGCTCACTTCGGCCCGCGCCCGCCGCGAGACGTACGTGGGGCAGTGGCTGCCCGAGCCGCTGCTCGCCGGGGACCGCATGCTCGGGCCCGCCGACACCGCCGAGCAGCGTGAATCGGTCTCGTACGCGGTGCTCGTCCTGCTGGAGCGGCTCTCCCCGAACGAGCGGGCGGTGTACGTGCTGCGCGAGGCGTTCGACTACCCGCACCGGGAGATCGCCGAGATCCTCGACATCACCGAGGCCTCCAGCCAGCAGATCTTCCACCGCGCGAAGAAGCGCGTCGCGGACGGCAGGGCCCGCACGCGCACCGAGATCGACGAGGCCGCCGCGCGGCGGATCATCGACGAGTTCCTCGCGGCCGCCTCCAGCGGCAGGACCGAGCCGCTCGTGCAGCTGCTGACCGGGGACGCCGTCGCGATCGGCGACGGCGGCGGGAAGGTCCCGGCCCGCGCCAGGGCGTTCGAGGGGGCCCTCGCGGTCGCCAAGTTCATGCGGGGGCTGTTCAAGCCCAGCGCGGCCAAGCGCGCCCTGGTCGGCGGCTCGCCCGACGTCTACGCCTGGACCGCCAACGGCGACCCCGCCCTCGTGGTGGTCGTCGACGGCCGGGTCGTCGGCGTCATGTGCCTGGAGGTCACCGCGGACGGCATCGCCGCGTTCCGCAACCAGGTCAACCCCGACAAGCTCGAACGCGCGACCCGGCTGTGGGCCGCCGGCGACCACGGAGAGCCCCTGCTCAGGGTCTTCTGACCCGATCGACCGTGATGTGACGTGGATCACATCAGGTTCCTGTCAGGGAACGGCGGGCCGCCCGGTTCAAGAGGCGAACCCGCTGAAGACAGCCGTCATGACAGGAGCCACGCCATGCAGCACCGCATCGTCGTCCTCGGAGCCGGCTACACCGGAGCCTCCGCCGCCGGGCGCCTCGCCAAGCGACTGCACCGCGAGGACGTCGCCATCACCCTCGTCAACGCCGAGGCCGACTTCGTCGAGCGCGTCCGGATGCACCAGCTCGCAGCCGGCCAGGACCTCGCGCCCCGGCCCTTCGACGAGATGTTCGAGGGCACCGGCGTCGCGCTGAAGCAGGGGAAGGTCACCGCCGTCGACGTGGACCGCAAGACCGTCACCGTCGCCGCCCCGGACAGCGCGGGGCAGCGGGCGGACGAGGTCCTGCGGTACGACACCCTCGTGTACGCCCTCGGCAGCGGCTGGAACGACCAGGGTGTGCCCGGTACCGCCGAGTACGCGCACGAGGTCGCCGGCCGCCCCGGAGCGCTCCGGCTGCGCGAGCGCCTGGCCGGCCTGGCCGCGGGAGAGTCCGTGGTCGTGGTCGGCGGCGGTCTCACCGGCCTGGAGGCCGTGACCGAGATCGCCGAGACCCGCCCGGACCTCGACGTCGCCCTCGCCGCTCGCGGCGGCCTCGGCGACTGGCTCTCGGCCAAGGGCAGCGGGCACCTGCGGAAGGTCTTCGACCGGCTGGGCATCACCGTCCACGAGCACACCGCCGTCACCGCCGTCGGGCCCGACCACGTCACCACCGCCGACGGCACGACCGTCCCGGCCGCGGTCACCGTGTGGACCACGGGCTTCGCCGTCCACCCGATCGCACAGGCCACCACGCTGGAGGTCTCCGGCACCGGCCAGATCGTGGTCGACCGGACCATGCGCTCGCTGTCGCACCCGGACGTGTACGCCGTCGGCGACGCGGCCCTGGCGATGGGCCCCGGAGACAAGCCCCTGCGGATGTCGTGCGCCTCGGGCGTCTTCACCGCCTGGCAGGCCGTCGACGCCATCGCGGCCCGGCTGACCGGCGGGAAGGTACCGACCGTGCCGGTGCGCTACTTCAACCAGTGCATCTCGCTGGGCCGCAAGGACGGCCTGATCCAGTTCGTCACCGCCGACGACCGTGCCGTCCGGTCGGCCCTGACCGGCCGGCTCGCCGCCTTCTACAAGGAGCTCGTCTGCAAGGGCGCGGCCTGGATGGTCGCCCACCCGATGGTCATGGCGGTCCGGCGCCGCCGCGTCGTCCGGGAGGCAGTCGTCCCGGAGGCCTCGCCGGTCAGGACGGCGGCCTGACCCGTGGGGACGCCGACCGCCTCACACCGGGTAGGCGTGGGTCTGTGTGGCCTTCACCGTCGCCCAGACCCCCGCACCCGGATGGAGGTCCAGCTCGGCCGCGGCGACGGTCGTGAGGTCGGCCGCGAGGGGCAGTTCACCGGTGAGGTCGGCCCGGATCTGGTCGCCGTGGGTCTCCAGACCGGCCACCTCGCAGCGCCACAGGTTGCGGGCGCTGGAGCCGGTGGGCCGCTCGCGGTGGAGGGTGACCGCGCTCGGCGCGAACGCCACGAAGACCGGGCCGGACAGTACCTCGGTGGTGGTGAGGGACGGGCCGTCGGCGAGCCGGACGGTGTGGCCGTCGGCCACGCCCCGGTAGAGGTTCAGGCCCACCAGCCGCGCGATGTAGTCCGTGCGGGGGTGGCGGGCGATGTCGGCCGGGGTGCCCTCCTGGACGACCCGGCCGTGCTCGACGACCACCAGCCGGTCGGCCAGCACCATCGCGTCGAGCGGATCGTGGGTGACGAGCACGGCCACCGCCTCGAACTCGGCCAGATGCCGCCGGAGCCCGGCGCGCACCTCCAGGCGGGTACGGGCGTCCAGGGCCGCCAGCGGCTCGTCGAGCAGCAGCAGCCGGGGCCGGGTCGCCAGGGCCCGGGCGAGGGCGACGCGCTGGGCCTGGCCGCCGGAGAGCCTGCGCGGCTTGGCACCGGTGTGCGCCGCGAGGCCCAGGCGGTCCAGCCACTCCGCGGCCTGCGCCCGGGCCTCCGCCTTGGTCGCGCCCTGGCAGCGGGGGCCGAAGGCCACGTTGTCGAGGGCCGTGAGGTGGGGGAAGAGCAGGTAGTCCTGGAAGACGACCCCGACGGGGCGGGCCTCCGGTGGCGTGCGGTCCAGCTCCGCGCCGTCCAGCCGCAGATGGCCGTCGGTGAGCGGGGTCAGGCCGGCCAGGGCCCGCAGCGCGGTGGTCTTGCCGGCGCCGTTCGGCCCGAGCAGGGCGACGACCTCGCCGGGCGCGACGGTCAGCGCCACGTCGAGGCGGAAGCCTCCGCGGTCCACGACGAGACGGGCGTCGAGCCCGTCCGCCGCGGTGCCGGCGTGCGTGTCCTGCGCGTGGGTCTTTGTCATCCGGCACGCATCCAACGGTCGCGCAACCCCGCCAGCACCGCGATCGACACGGCCAGCAGCACCAGGCTGAGGGCGATCGCGGCCTCCGGGTCGCTCTGCAGGGCCAGGTAGACGGCCAGGGGCATGGTCTGGGTACGGCCGGGGAAGTTGCCGGCGAAGGTGATCGTCGCGCCGAACTCGCCGAGCGCCCGGGCCCACGCCAGCACCGCGCCCGCCGCGATGCCCGGCGCGATCAGCGGCAGCGTGACCCGGCGGAACGCGGTGAAGCGGGACGCGCCCAGAGTGGTGGCGGCCTCCTCGTAGCGCGGGTCGGCGGCCCGCAGGGTGCCCTCGACGCTGATGACGAGGAACGGCATCGCCACGAACGCCTCCGCGATCACGACCCCGGCGGTGGTGAAGGGCAGCGTGATCCCGAACCACGAGTCGAGCCACTGCCCGACGATGCCGTTGCGGCCGAGCGCCATCAGCAGCGCCACACCGCCGACGACCGGGGGCAGGACGAGGGGCAGGGTGACGAGGGCGCGCACGAATCCGCGACCGGGGAAGTCGACGCGGGCCAGCAGCCAGGCCAGCGGCACGCCGACGACCAGGCTCACCGCGGTCGCCGCCGTGGCGCAGAGCAGGGACAGTCTGAGCGCCTGCCACACATCCGGGCTGGTCAGCTGCCCGGGCAGGCTCTGCCACGGCGTCCGCACGAGCAGGGCCACCAGCGGGACGATCAGGAAGGCCAGGCCGATCAGCGCGGGGATCAGCAGGGGCAGCGGGACGCCCGTGCGGACGCGCCGGCGCCGCGGACCGCCCCGGAGGGTGTCGGCCGCGGCGCGGGGCTGGTCGGTCGGGGACGTCACGGCTTGAGGAATCCGGCCCCGCTCAGGACCTTCTGGCCCTCGGCGGACCGTACCAGCGCGATGAACGCCTTGGCGGCCTCGGCGTTCGACGCGTCCTTGAGCAGGGCGATCGGGTAGTCGTTGACGGCGTCGGCGGATTCGGGGAACTCCACGCCCGCCACCTTGTCACCCGCCGCGCGCACATCCGTCCGGTAGACGACGGCGGCGTCGGCCTCCTTCAGCTCGACCTTGGTCAGCGCGGCCTTGACGTCCTGCTCGTAGGAGACGGGGGTGAGCTTCAGACGGCTCGCGTCGAGGGCCTTCCGGGCGGCCGCGCCGCACGGCACCTCCTTGTCGCAGAGCACGACCTTCAGGTCCGGCCCGGTGAGGTCCTCGAGGCTGGTGATCTTGTGCGGGTTGCCCGGCAGGGTGGCGATCTCCAGCCTGTTGCGGACGAAGGTCGCGGGCGCCCCCGAGGCGTCCCCGGCGCCCGTGACGATCTTCATCGTCTTGGGGCTGGCCGCGGCGAAGACGTCGGCCGGGGCGCCGCCCGTGATGCTCGCGGCGAGGGAGTCGCTGCCGCCGAAGCTGAAGGTGACCTTCGTGCCCGGGTGCTCCTTCTCGAACTGCTTGCCCAGCGTCGTGAAGCTCTCCTTCAGCGAGGCCGCGGCGAACACGGTCACCTCACCGGAGAGCTTGCCCGACCCTCGGGCGTCCGGCTTTGCCGAGGAATCCGAACCGGACGACGAGCAGGCACTCAGGGCCAGCAGGGCGGCGGCTCCCGCGGCGGCCACGTGGAGCGGGCGGCGGATCCGGCGCACGGTACGGGTCATCACGGGTCTTCTCCCTCTGGTGGGTATGCGCCGATGATAATGCCGCAGATGCGAGGGAAAAGCCCCCTGTCGATTCGCATGAGCCAGGACTGTGATCCGCTCGGGCGGCATGTGCGTTTCTACGGAAGGCGCCGGTCTATTCGGTGTGGTTCCGGCGTCCGTGGTGCTCCAGGGCCCAGCGGCCGAGGAGCGCGCCGCCGTAGACGACGTAGCCCACGCCGATGAGCCAGGACTCCACGACGAGGACGACGCCCATCGCTCCGTAGCTGATCGCGTTGGTGACGATGAGGGGGGTGAAGACGAAGTAGGAGAACAGACGCAGGCCGCCCAGCCCCAGCATGGTGGCCAGCGCCCCCGGGAGCAGATCGCGCCAGCGGACCTGCCCGCCCAGCAGGAAGCGCTGCCCCCACCAGAAGAACAGCACCCCGGACGCCGAGCTCAGCGCGATCCGCTCGGCTCCCGAGACGAGGCTGCGCGTCTGCACCTCCTGGTACAGGTACGCGGTCATCGCGATCATCCACACCGCCTGCCGCCAGATGCGGTGCCACGGCCCGGAGGGCAGGCCCCAGATCCGCTCGTAGCCGTTCTGCACACTCCCGCCGAAGGCGACACCGAAGACGGCGAGCGCCACCCCGCCCAGCACGCTCGTGGTGCCGATGACCTTGCGCGGCGGGCTGATGATGTCCGTGAGCAGTCGCGCGGACCGCCCGGACAGCCCCATGCCGTCGGCCAGCCACGAGGCGAAACCGCCCCGTCCCAGAGGGTCGGCGGCGGCGACCACGATCAGCAGCGGCGCCAGCGTGACCAGCGCGAGCGTGGCGAACCCCGTGGCCCGGTGCATCAGCTCCACGTCGCGGCCCTGCCGGACGAGGGTGTGCGCACCGGCCCGCCTCCACCCGCCGTGCACCGAGCGGCCCAGCCGCCTCACGGGAGCCGGTCCGCGCGGGCGCCCGCCCTGCCCGGTGGTGTGGTGACGGTCATGCCTCGGCCCGCCTCCCGCTCCGTGCTCCGTCCGCTCGCGGACATCGTTGACCATTCCGCGGCGGGGCAAACGCGGCAAACCGGGCGGCGCCCGCACGGGTCAGAGCCCCACGAACCCCGCCCCCGCGTCCCGCAGCCGCTCGTGCAGCCCCCGGAACACGGCCGACGAGCGGACCCCGGGCCAGTCGGCGGGAAGCAGCTCGGACGGCAGGCCCGGGTCGGTGTAGGGGAGGTGGCGCCAGGAGTCCAGCGCGAGGAGGTAGTCCCGGTAGGCCTCCTCGGCCGGGGTGTCCGCGCGCTTCTCCCAGTCGCGCAGCACGCGCGCGTGGCGGTCGAGGAACGCCTCGTGCTCCTTGGCGATGGCCGCCAGATCCCACCACCGGGCGACGGCCTCCGCGGTCGGGGCGAACCCGAGGTGGTCACCGCGGAAGAAGTCGACGTACCCGTCGAGCCGCAGCCGCTGGAGCGTGTGCCGGGTCTCCTCGTACAGCCGCGCGGGCGCGATCCACACCCCCGGAGCGGCCGTGCCGAAACCGAGCCCGGCCAGCCGGGAGCGCAGCACGTGCCGCTTCTGCCGCTCCGACTCCGGCACGGAGAACACCGCGAGCACCCAGCCCTCGTCCTCGGGCGGGGCCGAGGCGTAGATGCGGCGATCGCCGTCGTCGAGCAACTGGCGGGCGTCCGGGGACAGTTCGTAGCCGGCCGCGCCCTGGGCGGTGCGGGCCGGAACGAGCAGTCCGCGTCTCTTCAGCCGCGACACCGAGGAGCGTACGGACGGAGCGTCCACGCCGGCCGCGGCCAGCAGCCGGATCAGTTCGGCTACCGGCACGGGGCCCGGCACGAAGCGGCCGTACGCGCCGTAGAGCGTGACGATGAGAGACCGTGGTGCATGCTGGTCGGACACGTTGATCATCTTAGGTCGTACGGATCATTCCCGGTCGCGTTCCGGTACCCCCGGGGCGCGCAGTCTGAACCGCTGGAGCTTGCCGGTGGCCGTGCGCGGCAGCGCGTCCATGAAGACGATCTCCCGCGGGCACTTGTACGGCGCCAGCTCGCTCTTCACGAAGGCACGCAGCGCCTCGGCGTCGCGTTCCGCACCCTCCTTGAGGACGGCGAAGGCCAGCACGACCTGTCCGCGGGCCTCGTCGGGCCGGCCCACGACCGCCGCCTCGACCACGTCCGGGTGCCGCAGCAACGCGTCCTCCACCTCGGGACCGGCGATGTTGTACCCGGCCGAGATGATCATGTCGTCGGCGCGTGCGACGTAGCGGAAGTAGCCGTCGGGATCGCGGACGTAGGTGTCGCCGGTGACGTTCCAGCCGCCGCGTACGTAGTCCCGCTGCCGCGGGTCGGCGAGGTAGCGGCAGCCGACCGGGCCGCGCACGGCGAGCAGGCCCGGCTGCCCGTCGGGTACGGGTTCGCCGTCGGCGTCCTGCACGCGCGCGTGCCAGCCCGGCACGGGCACGCCCGTGGTCCCGGGCCGGATCCGGTCGTCGGCCGCGGAGATGAAGATGTGCAGCAGCTCGGTGGCGCCGATGCCGTTGATGACGCGCAGGCCCGTGCGCTCGTGCCAGGCCTGCCAGGTCGCCGCGGGGAGGTTCTCGCCGGCCGAGACGCAGCGGCGCAGGGAGGAGAGGTCGTGGCCGTCGAGTTCGTCGAGCATCGCGCGGTACGCCGTCGGGGCGGTGAACAGCACGGAGACCCGGTGCCGGGTGATGGCGGGCAGCAGCTGCCGGGGCCCGGCCTGTTCGAGCAGCAGCGCACTCGCCCCGGCCCGCAGCGGGAAGACCACCAGGCCGCCGAGGCCGAAGGTGAAGCCCAGTGGGGGGCTGCCCGTGAACACGTCGTCGGGGCCGGGCTTCAGCACGTGCCGCGAGAAGGTGTCGGCGATCGCCAGGACGTCCCGGTGGACGTGCATGCAGCCCTTGGGGCGGCCGGTGGTGCCGGAGGTGAAGGCGATCAGGGCCACGTCGTCGGCCGCCGTCGCCACGGCCGCGTACGGTGTGCCGGGCGCGGGGCGGTTCAGCAGGTCGTCCGGGGCGTCACCGCCGTAGGTCGTGATCCGCAGGCCCGGGATCTCGGCCTTGGCGAGGTCGTCGACGGCCCGGATGTCGCACAGGGCGTGCCGCACGCGGGCGATCTCGCACATCGTGCTCAGCTCGTGCGGGCGCTGCTGGGCGAGCACCGTCACCGCCACGGCCCCCGCCTTCAGCACCGCCAGCCAGCACGCCGCGAGCCACGGGGTGGTGGGGCCGCGCAGCAGCACCCGGTTGCCTGGGACGACACCGAGTTCGCCGGTGAGCAGATGGGCGACGCGGTCGACGCGGGCGCGCAGATCGCCGTACGTCCAGCGCTCGCCGGTGGCGGTGAGGAACGCCGGGCGGTCGCCTGGCGGGCCGTTCAGCAGTTCGGCGGCGCAGTTGAGCCGTTCGGGGTAGTGCAGCTCCGGCAAGTCGAAGCGGAGCTCGGGCCATTGGTCCGGGGGTGGGAGATGGTCCCGGGCGAAGGTGTCGACGTGGGCCGTGCCCCGTGGATTCATACGGTTCGCCCCCTTGGCGTGGTGGGCTCGCCCCTGGAGCGTATCGTGTTGGTGACGACAGTCAACGGTCCGCGATAGCCTCGGAGTGGCCCAGCCGGAACGCAGGGTGGCGGAGAAGGGACCGGCGATGACCGCATTCTCGCTCGAACCGGCACAACTCGCCTGGTGCGCCGAACTGCGCGCCCTGGCCGCGGAGCGGCTCCGCCCGCTGGCCGACAAGGGCGAACCGGGGCGGGTGAACCGCGCCCTGGTGGCGGAACTGGGCAGCCTCGGGCTGCTCGGACGCCTGTTCACCTCCGGCGCGCTCGACCTGTGCCTGATGCGCGAGTCCCTGGCCTACGCCTGCACCGAGGCCGAGACGGCCCTGGCCCTCCAGGGCCTCGGCGCCCATCCGGTCCACGCGTACGGCACGCGGGCCCAGCGCGACCACTGGCTCCCCCGGGTGACCGCCGGCACGGCGATCGCGGCCTTCGCGCTGAGCGAGCCCGGCGCGGGATCGGACGCGGCGGCACTGCGACTCCGGGCGGAGGCGGACACCGGCCTGCGGGGTGGCCGGTCGCCGGAGGCGGCGGCGCGGGCGCTGCGGGTGGAGGACACGGACGGGGACCTGCGGGGTGGCCGGTCGTCGGACGCGGCGGTGCAGGCGCTGCGGGCGGAGGCGGACGGCGGCCTGCGGGGTGGCCTTGCACCGGACGCGTCGGCGCGGGCGCTGCGGGCGGGGAAGCACGCCGTCTCGCAGGAGGGCCGCCCATCGGAGGGCACCGCCCTGACCGCTTCCCCCGACGGCACCGCCCGCTGGCGTCTCACCGGTGAGAAGTGCTGGATCTCCAACGCCCCCGAGGCCGACTTCTACACCGTCTTCGCCCGTACCACCCCGGGTGCCGGGGCCCGTGGCGTCACGGCCTTCCTCGTGCCCGCCGACCGCCCGGGCCTGACCGGCCGCGGTCTCGACATGCTCTCGCCGCACCCGATCGGCGCACTCGACTTCGACGCCGTGCCGGTGACGGCCGACGACGTGCTCGGCGAGGCCGACCGCGGCTTCCGGGTCGCCATGGGAACACTCAACCTGTTCCGGCCCAGCGTCGGGGCGTTCGCCATCGGCATGGCGCAGGCGGCCCTCGACGCGACCCTCACCCACACCGCCGGACGGGACGCCTTCGGGGGCAGGCTGAAGGACCTGCAAGCCGTCGCGCACCAGGTCGCCGAGATGGCCCTGCGCACGGAGGCGGCCCGGCTGATGGTCCACGCGGCGGCATCGGCGTACGACGCGGACGACCCGGACGTGCCCCGGCGCTCCGCCATGGCGAAACTGCTCGCCACCGAAACCGCGCAGTACGTCGTCGACGCGGCCGTCCAGCTGCACGGGGCCCGGGCCCTGCAACGCGGCCATCTGCTCGAACACCTCTACCGCGAGGTACGCGCCCCGCGCATCTACGAAGGGGCCAGCGAGGTGCAACGCGGCATCATCGCCAAGGAGTTGTACGCCCGTCAGGAGGCCCGGTGAGCACCGAGCGCGTCAACCCGCCCGAGCTGTCCCCGCCGGCCGGCTTCTCCCACGCCGTGGTGGCCTCCGGGTCGCGGGTGGTGTTCCTGGCCGGCCAGACCGCCCTCGACGCCGACGGCAAGGTGGCCGGCCGCACCCTGCCCGAGCAGTTCGAAAGGGCCCTCGCCAACCTGCTGACCGCCCTCACCGCCGCCGGCGGCACACCGTCCGACCTGGCCCGTGTCACCGTCTACGCCACGGATGTCGAGGCGTACCGCGCGCACGCCCCCGAACTCGGCCGCCTGTGGCGTGAGGCGGCCGGACGCGACTATCCCGCCATGGCGGTCGTCCAGGTCGTCCGGCTGTGGGACGCGGAGGCGATGGTGGAACTGGACGGCTTCGCGGTCCTGCCGTAGCGGGACCGTCGTGCCGCCGTGAAGCGGCCTCGGGTCAGGCCGCGACGGCCAGTACCTCCGCCGTCACCCGGTGGGGCTGCACCACGCGCCCGTCGGGGAGCAGTTCGCCGGTGTCGTCGAAGACGACCGTCCCGTCGCACAGCAGGCTCCAGCCCTGCTCGGGACGGGCCGCCACGATGTGCGCGGCGGGGGAGGGGGAGTCGGTCGCGGGGCACTGGGGCTGGTGGGCACACATGGCGCACCTCCACGTCGGTAGGGCCATCCGAAGGGTTCGTATGACTCGTACAGACAGACCATCCTCCCGACCCGGAGTCATCGGAACGGCCCGGCGGGAAGCGTGACACGCCCCGGACATTCCCGGGACGGTTCCACGACGGCCGGCGCGAACTCTCCACCGAAGGGTGAGGATGACGGGCGCCGGGCCCGTGGGACCGGTACGAGTGGAAGCCGCAACTCCATCCTTTTCGGGAGGTTTCCCTCATGCGTGTACGTCCCCTTCTCGGCGCGGCGGCCGGTGCCGCGCTGCTCCTGCTCACGGGCGCGGGCGCGGCGCCCGCCACCGCGTCCGCCCTCGCCCCCACCGCCTCCGTGACGGTCGACGCCGTGGGCCGGATCGCCGCCGACGGCACCGTCACCCTGTCCGGCACCTACCGCTGCGCCGGCTCCAGCGGCCCGGTCTTCGTCGGCTCCTCCGTGCAACAGGGCGTCTCCACGACCCGTTACGGCATCGGCGGTACCCGGGCCGTGTGCGACGGCGCCGAGCACCGCTGGGTGAACTCGGGCCGGACCGGATCCGGCGCGCTGGCGGCCGGGGCGGCCCACGTCGAGGCCACCGTGCTGGAGCTGCGCAGCTTCGGCATCATGCCGCTGCCCGTCTTCCATGCGGTCAAGAACCAGGACGTCACCCTGAACAAGGCCCCAGCGCGGCGGTGAACCGTGCGGCGGGCGTCCTGATTCCGGGACGCCCGCCGATCCTGTTAGATTGCGAAGTCTTTGCAACAACAGGATCAGCGCAACAAGGGGTGTGAGGTCACATGTCGACCCGTCGGATACGAGGGGCCGCCGTCACGGCGGCGTTGGCCGCGGCGGTCACCGCCTGCTCGGCCCCCGGTGGCGGCGACTCGGGCGACGGCAAGGCCGCGGGACCGGTCGTGCTCGGGGTGGCCTCCGAGCCCGACACCCTCAGCCCGCTGCTCGGCTACGGCAAGGACGGGAACTCCAAGATCTTCGACGGGCTGCTCGCCCGCGACGCCGACCTGGAGCTGAAGCCCGCGCTGGCGGCCGAACTGCCGAAGATCACCGAAGGTGGCCGGACGTACACCTACACCCTGCGCGACGGCGTCGAGTTCAGCGACGGGGAACCGCTGACCGCCGCCGACGTCGTCTACACGTACCGGACCGTCCTGGACGCGAAGACCAACAACACCTTCAAGAGCGAGCTGGACGCCGTCAAGGAGGTCAAGGCGAGCGGCGACGACCAGGTCGTCTTCACGCTCAAGTACCCCTACGCCCCCTTCGCCGCCCGCACCGTGCTGCCCATCGTCCCCGAGCACGTCGCGGGGAAGCAGGACCCCAACACCGGCTCCTTCAACACGAAGCCGGTCGGCACCGGGCCGTACGTCCTCAGCCGCTGGAGCAAGGGCGAGAAGCTCACCTTCAAGGCCAACCCCCGCTACTGGGGCGGCGAGCCGAAGGTGAAGACCTTCACCATGGCGGTCATCGGCGACGACAACGTGCGCGCCACCCGCCTGCGTTCCGGCGACCTCGACGGCGCGGTCCTCCCGCCCAACCTCGCCGCCACGTTCAAGAACGACGACGCCAAGCGCAGCTACGAGGCCCGGTCCTACGACTTCCGGGCCGTCACCCTCCCCACCGCGAACAAGGTCACCGGCGACCGCGCGATCCGCCGGGCCCTCGACGCCGCCGTGGACCGCGAGGCCATGGTCGACAAGATCCTCGACGGCGCGGGCCGCCCGGCCTACGGGCCGCTGCCCGTCGACGACCCGGCGTTTACCAAGGACATCGAGCGCACCAGGAACCTCGGCAAGGGCGGCAAGATCCTGGACGAGGCCGGCTGGAAGCCCGGCGAGGGCGGCATCCGCTCCAAGGACGGACAGCGGGCGTCCTTCACCCTGCTCTACCCCTCCGGCGACAAGGTCCGCCAGGACCACGCCCTCGCCTACGCCTCCGACGCCAAGAAGGCCGGCATCGAGGTCAAGGTGGAGAGCGCCACCTGGGAGGTCATCGAGCCCCGCATGAAGGACACGGCCGTCCTCGCGGGCTTCGGCAGCACCGGCGACCCCGACTTCGGCCTCTACACCCTGCTGCACTCCTCCCTCGCCGGCGACGGCTTCAACAACATGGCCCGCTACGACAACCCGGCCGTGGACCGCGCCCTCGACGACGGCCGCCGCAGCCAGGACCCGCAGACCCGCCGGGCCGCCTACGACAAGCTCCAGCGGGCCCTGGTGCAGGACCCCGGCTACACCTTCCTCACCCACATCGACCACCTCTACGTCCTGGCCGACCGCTGGGACGGACTGACCACCCAACTGGAGCCGCACGAGCACGGCTTCGCCAGCGGCCCCTGGTGGAACATCGAGGACTGGCAGCCGAAGAAGTGACCCGCCTCCCCTGGGGAGCGATGGCACGACTGGCGGGACGGCGGGCCCTGTTCGCCGTCCCCGTCCTGCTCGTCGTCACCTTCGGCGTCTTCGCCATCGCCGCCGCCTCCCCCTTCGACCCCGTCAAGGCCTACGCCGGCACCGCCGCGCTCGGCGCCGACCAGCAGACCCTGGACCGGCTGCGCGAGAACCTCGGCGTGGACCAGCCCTTCGCCGCCCGCTGGTGGCACTGGCTGACCTCCGCCCTCACCGGCGACCTCGGCCACTCCAGCGTCATGCGGCAGCCGGTCGCCCAGGTCATCGGCGAACGGCTCGTGTGGTCCGCGCTGCTCTGCGCCGTCGCCTTCGCCGTCGCCGTGCTGGTGGGCACGCTCCTCGGCGTGCTCGCCGCCCGACGTCCCGGCTCGTTCACCGACCGGACCGTCACCTCCGTCGCCTACACCCTGGAGGCGGCCCCGGTCTTCTGGATCGCGCTGCTCGTCATCTGGCTGTTCGCCCTCCAGTGGGACGTCCTGCCGGCGGGCGGTCTGACCGACACCGGCAGCGAACAGGTCACGCCCGGCCAGGTCACGAGCCACCTCGTGCTGCCCGCCGGTGTCCTCGCCGTGTCCCAACTGCCGTGGTTCACCCTGTACGTACGCCAGGGCGTCGGCGACGCCCTGGCGGAGGACCCCGTACGCGGCGCCCGCGCCCGCGGCCTGAGCGAACGCACCGTCCTGCTCGGCCACGCCCTGCGCTCCGGGCTCCTTCCGGTGCTCACGCTCATCGGCTCCCGCGTGCCCGAACTCATCACCGGTGCACTGCTGGTGGAGAGCGTCTTCAGCTGGCCGGGCATCGCCGCCGCCACCGTCGAGGCGGCCACCGCCGTCGACTTCCCGCTGCTCGCCGCCCTGACGACCCTGGCCACCGCCGCCGTTCTCGCCGGGAACCTGCTCGCAGACCTGCTCTACGGACTGTTCGACCCGAGGGTGAAACTCAGTGACATGTGACGCACCGGCGCCCGCCGGCGCCCCGGCCGAGCCGGCGTGGCGGTCGCACGGCCCGAGACGCTGCTCCACCCGCGCCCTGCGCGTGCGCACCTCCGCCGTGCTGGTGACCGCGACCGTCCTCGCCGTGCTGCTCGTGCCGCCGCTGGTCCAGCTCGACCAGCAGGCCGTCGACCTCGCCGCCAAGCTGCAACCGCCCTCCTGGGCGCACCCGTTCGGCACCGACGACGTCGGCCGCGACCTGCTGCTGCGCTGCGTCTACGGCCTGCGCGTCTCGCTGCTCGTCGGGGTGGCGGCGGCACTGACCGCGACCGTCGTCGGCACGGCCGTGGGCGCCGCCGCCGGGGCGCTGGGCGGCTGGGCCGACCGGGCCCTGATGCGGGTGGTCGACACGTTCTCGTCCGTGCCGCATCTGCTGCTCGGCATCTTCATCGTCGCGATGTTCCGCCCCGGGGTGTGGCCGGTGGTGATCTCGGTCGCGCTGACCCACTGGCTGTCCACGGCCCGGATCGTGCGCGCCGAGGTGCTGTCCCTGCGGTCGCGGCCGTACGTCGACGCGGCCGTCTCCGGCGGGGCGTCCCGGTGGCGGGTGACCGTACGGCACCTGCTGCCCGCCGTCCTTCCCCAGGCCGCGCTCGCCGCCGTGCTGATGGTGCCGCACGCCATGTGGCACGAGTCGGCCCTGTCCTTTCTCGGCCTCGGGCTGCCCACCCACACGGCGAGCCTCGGCACCCTGATCCAGAGCGCCCGCGGCTCCCTCCTCGCCGGCCAGTGGTGGCCGACCCTCTTCCCGGGCCTCTTCCTCATCGTCCCGACTCTCGCCCTCGCCGGTCTCGCCGGGGCCTGGCGGGAGCGGATCAACCCCCGACACCGATCGGAGCTGATGCTGTGAGCGCCGGCGTGGACCCCGTGGCCCCCGTGCTGTCCGTCCGGGGACTGTCCGTGCGGTTCCTCCTGCCCGGCGGGCGCCGCGTGGCCGCCGTCACCGACGCACGGTTCGACGTGACGCCCGGCGAGTGCCTGGCCCTGATCGGGGAGAGCGGCTGCGGCAAGTCCGTGCTGGCCTCCGCCCTGCTCGGGCTGCTCCCCGGCAACGCGCAGACCGCCGGCTCGGCCCTGCTCGGCGACCTGGACCTGCTCGCGGCCGACGAGCGGACCCTCGCCCGCACCGTACGCGGACGGCTCATCGGCCTCGTACCGCAGAGCCCGGCCGCGCACCTCACCCCGGTCCGCACCGTCCGATCCCAACTGGAGGAGACGGTCGCCGCGTTGACCGCGACCCGGGGCCGGGCCGCCCTGCGGGCCGCCGCCGAGGCCGCCGCCGAACGGGCCGCGTTCCCCGCCGACCACCTCGACCGCCACCCCCACCAGCTCTCCGGCGGCCTCGCACAACGCGCCGCCACCGCCCTCGCCCTGGTCGGCGACGCACCCCTGCTGCTCGCCGACGAACCGACCACCGGACTCGACCGCGACCTGGTGGACCGCACGGTCGACGAACTGCGGCGGCACGTGGACGACCCGGTCGTCGGCCGTCGACGAGCCCTGCTGATGATCACCCACGACCTGGCGGCCGCCGAGCGCATCGCCGACCGGGTCGCGGTCATGTACGCGGGGCGCATCGTCGAACTCGCCGACGCCACCGCCTTCTTCGGCCCGGCGGGGCCCCGCCACCCCTACAGCCGCGCCCTGCTCCAGGCCCTGCCCGACCGCGCCTTCACCCCGATCCCCGGCATGCCGCCCGAACTCGGCGACCTCCCGGCCGGCTGCGCCTTCGCCGCCCGCTGCGACCGGGCCACCGCCACCTGCGCCGCCCCGCCGCCCACCGGCACGGTCGCCTGCCACCACCCGCACGTGCCGGAGGACGTCCGTGCTTGAACTGCGCTCCATCACCGCCGGATACGCCGGGAACGCCCCGGTGGTCCGGGACGTCTCCCTGACCGTGGCACCGGGCGAGTCCGTCGGCCTGCTCGGCCCGAGCGGCTGCGGCAAGTCCACCCTCGCGCGGGTAGCGGCCCTGCTGCACCGCCCCGACTCCGGCACCCTCCTCCTCGACGGCGAGCCCGTACGGCGCTGGCGGCACCGCGCCCCACGCGCCCTGCGCACCGCATTCGGGGTCGTCTTCCAGCAGGCCAGGCTCTCCGCGGACCCCCGGCTGCCGCTCAGCGACCTGATCGCCGAGCCCCTGCGGGCCACCGGCCGCGGCAGGGAAGTCCCCAGCCGGGTCGCCGAGTTGGCCCCCGCCGTCGGCCTCACCCCCGACCTGCTCACCAGGCGGCCGCACGAGGTCAGCGACGGCCAGCTGCAACGCGCCTGCCTCGCCCGGGCCCTGGTGCTGCGCCCGCGCCTGCTGGTGTGCGACGAGATGACGGCGATGCTCGACGCCTCCACCGCCGCCGCTCTGGTCGCGGCCGTCGAGGACTACCGGGCCGCGACCGGCGCCGCCCTGCTGGCCGTCGGCCACGACCGCACCCTGCTGGAGCGCTGGTGCGACCGCACCGTCCACTGGGACGGCCTGGCCTGAGACCCCACCGGCCCGTGCTCGGCGGCCCTCGTCAGTGGTCGTCCCAGTGACCCTCGTGGGAGGCGTGGCGGTGTCCGTCGTGCACGTAGTCCGTGTGGTCGCCGTGCCGTACGGCCAGATGGCCGCAGGCGTCGCCGTGCTCGTGGTCGTGGTTGCGGTGCACCGTGTGGTCGGCGGTGGCGCACTCGTCGGCGTGACCCTCGTGCATCCGGTGGATGTGGCCGTCGTGGGCGTAGTCGGTGTGGTCGCCGTGGGTGAAGGCGAGATGGCCGCAGTCGTCGCCGTGGGTGTGCGCGTGGTTGTCGTGGGTGGAGTGCTCGGCGGTGGTCATGGGGGGCTCCTAGCAGGTGCGCGTGGCCGCTCGCGGCGCTTCCGCCGAGACCGGCATGGCGATGTCAACGTAAAGCGGTCTCCGCATGAAGTGTCGGAGTGCCCGCCCGCGGCCGCACCCGGTGTGGGGCGCGCGGGTGAACACGCGCCTAGCGCACCGCCACGACCACACAGCTGTCGCCGTACTGCCACACCGGCCCGGCCTTGTCGAAGCCGGCCTGCCGGAGCAGCTCCAGATGGTCGGCGAGCGGGAGCTCGGCGGGGCGGCCGGTGTCGGGCGCCGCGCGGCGGCGGCGCTCCGCGAGCAGATCGGCGTCGGCGCCCTGGAGGGGCCGCAGCTCGGTGACGTCCATGCCGCCCTCGGTGAGGGTGCCGGTCTTG
>NZ_JBEOXI010000140.1:0-21679 GCF_040296465.1 Streptomyces sp. NPDC002130 | reverse complement strand
CATCGAATCGGTCGTCATCGAAACCCGCTGAGCGCGAAGGCTCCCACCGGGAACCACGCGAAGGCTCCCGCGGGAACCAATCGCCCCGCTCATCCGTAAGGATGAGCGGGGCGGGCTTTTCTCACACGACCTAGGGGAGACCATGGACGACCAGGCTGCGGGCAGCCCGCAGGACGCCCACAGCGTCCCCATGTGCTACCGCCACCCGGACCGCGAGACCGGCATCCGCTGCACGCGCTGCGAGCGCCCGATCTGCCCCGAGTGCATGGTCAACGCCTCCGTCGGCTTCCAGTGCCCCGACTGCGTCCGCACCGGCTCCGGCACGGGCCACTCGCCCTCGGCCGCCCTGCCCCGGACGATCGCGGGCGGCTCCATCGCCGCCGATCCCCGGCTGCTGACCAAGATCCTCATCGGCATCAACCTCGCCGTGTTCATCGCCGTCCAGGCCCACGAGTCGCTGCTGAACGACATCGTCCTGCTCGGTGCCTGGCCGCCGGCGCCCTTCACACCCACCCAGGGCGTGGCGGGAGGCGAGTGGTACCGCATGGTGACGTCGATGTTCACGCACCAGGAGATCTGGCACATCGCGTTCAACATGCTCAGCCTCTGGTGGCTCGGAGGCCCGCTCGAGGCGGCACTCGGCCGCGCCCGCTATCTGGCGCTCTACTTCATCTCCGGCCTCGCGGGCAGCGCCCTGGCCTACCTGCTGGCGTCCCCGACCACGGCCACCCTGGGCGCCTCCGGCGCGATCTTCGGACTCTTCGGCGCGACAGCCGTCCTGATGCGCCGGCTCAACTACGACATGCGGCCGATCATCGCGCTGCTGGTGATTAACCTGATTTTCACCTTCAGCCCCGGCTTCAACATCTCCTGGCAGGCCCACATCGGGGGCCTGGTCGCCGGTGTCGTCGTCGGATACGCCATGGTCCACGCCCCCCGCGAGCGCCGCGCGATCGTGCAGTACGGCACCTGCGCCCTGGTCCTCGGCGTGGTCGTGCTCATGACCATTCTGAGGACGGCGCAGCTCGCCTGAGCAGGCGTTGTCCACAGCGGGTGTCGGATCTTGTGCATAGGGTGCGGGAACACATGTGCCCCCTGTCACCGACCTGCGTTTCCACAGGTCAGGCAGGGGGCGAACACATTATCGAGTACCGGTACTTCCGTCATACCGGCGTCAACGCCCAACGGGTTATCCACAGATCGTCTTCATTATCCCCATGTGGAAAACCGCTGTGGATAACTCAGCGAACACCCCTGGGCAGAGCTGCGTTCACCGTGCGGTGACCGCTACTTCCACTGGGTCGAGACACCGAATCCGGCGGCGATGAAGCCGAAGCCCACCACGATGTTCCAGTTGCCCAGCGAGTCGATGGGCAGGGATCCGTCGGTGACGTAGAAGACGACGATCCAGGCCAGGCCGATGAGGAACATGGCCAGCATGACGGGCGCGACCCAGGCACGGTTGCTGAGCTTGATGGCGGTCGTCTGCTTCGCAGGCGGCGGCGTGTAGTCGGCCTTCTTGCGGATACGTGACTTCGGCACGAGGGTCTCTCCTGTCGATGCGCTGCGTGGCCGCGCAGGTAACTGGGTCGGTCTCGGGGCAGCGTAAGGGGACTCCGATTGCTCCCCCGGGCGTCCGTTAGCGTAGTGCTTCCGCCGCGCCGAAGGAGATAAGGGTACGTTGAGCAATTCTGCCGACTCCCCCGGGACGGGATCCACCCCTGAGCGCGCGCGTCGTTTCCGGCCTGTGCGCATCCTCACGGCGGCCGTGTTCGCTCTCGCGGGGCTCATCTTCTTCACCAGCTTCAACACGGCCAAGGGCACCAACATCCGCACGGACACCTCTCTGCTGAAGCTTTCCGACCTCATCCACGAGCGCAGCCGTGAGAACGGTGAGCTGGACGAGACCAACGGCACCCTGCGCCAGGAGATAGAGGCCCTCGCCGAGCGCGACGACGGCAGCACCAAGGCGGAGGACGACAAGCTGTCGGCCCTGGAGAAGCGCGCGGGCACGCAGAAGCTCACGGGTGACTCGCTCTCGGTGACCCTCAACGACGCCCCGCCGGACGCCACCGCCAAGCTCCCGGGCTATCCCGAGCCCCAGCCCGATTACCTGGTCATCCACCAGCAGGACCTCCAGGCCGTGGTGAACGCGTTGTGGCAGGGCGGGGCCAAGGGCATCAAGGTCATGGACCAGCGGCTGATCTCCACCAGCGCGGTGCGCTGCGTGGGCAACACCCTGATCCTTCAGGGTCGCGTCTACTCGCCGCCGTACAAGATCACGGCGGTCGGTGATCCGGGCAAGCTGCAGAAGGCGCTCGCGGCCTCGCCGGCGATCCAGAACTACATGGTCTACGTCAATGTCTACGGGCTCGGGTGGAAAGTCGAGGAGAACGGCCCGGTGACTCTGCCCGGCTACTCGGGCACAGTGGATCTGCACTACGCGAAGCCCGTGGAGTAGCGGCCAGGCCGGGGGAGCTGCCGGTGCGCGTGATCGTCAGGACCGTCAGCGAACTCTGCATCACCGTGGGCAGCGTGATCGTGCTGTTCGTCGTCTACGTGCTCTTCTGGACCGGTGTGCGGGCCGACGGTGTCATGGACGACCAGATCGATCTGCTCCGGAAGGAGTGGTCGAAGCCCCGTCCACCGGCCGGAGGCCTTCCCGCGGGTCCCGCGAGACTCGCGCCGTACGCCGAGGGCAGGCCTTTCGCGATCATGTACATCCCGCGGTTCGGTTTCACGTGGAACAAGCCCGTGCTCGAAGGCACGGCCACCGGCACCCTGAAGAAGGGCCTGGGCCACTATGCCGAGACCGCGCAGCTCGGGCAGAAGGGGAACTTCGCGGTCGCCGGCCACCGCCGTACCTACGGGGACCCTTTCAAGGACTTCCCCGAGCTCAGGCGGGGCGACGCGGTGGTGCTGACGGACGGTACGACGTGGTTCACGTATCGGATCGACAAAGGCCCGTACAAAACAGTCCCGTCCGACATCGAGGTGATCGACCCTGTCCCACGTACTTCCGGGTACACGCGTTCGGGCCGGTACCTGACGCTGACCACGTGCGAACCGGAATGGGGACACAGTCATCGGCTGATCGTCTGGGCGCACCTGGACTCGACTCAGCCTGTGGAGGCCGGGAAACCAGAGGCGCTGCGCCGTTAGTCTGGTTGCTGTACGGCGTGGGTCTGGTGCCGTGGTACGACGGAAGGGACGGCATGTACGGCTGGATCTGGCGGCATCTGCCGGGAAACACGTGGGCGAAGGCAGTGATCTCACTCGTCCTGGTGGTGGCCGTGGTCTACGTCCTCTTCCAGTACGTCTTCCCGTGGGCGGAACCGCTGCTGCCCTTCAACGATGTGACGGTGGACAACCAGTGAGTGCGCGCATTCTCGTCGTCGACAATTACGACAGCTTTGTCTTCAACCTGGTCCAGTACCTGTACCAGCTGGGCGCCGAGTGCGAGGTTCTGCGCAACGACGAGGTGTCGACCGCGCATGCCCAGGACGGTTTCGACGGGGTCCTGCTCTCCCCGGGCCCCGGCACTCCGGAGCAGGCCGGCGTCTGCGTCGACATGGTCCGGCACTGTGCCGAGACGGGCGTCCCGGTCTTCGGAGTGTGCCTCGGCATGCAGTCGATGCAGGTGGCGTACGGCGGTGTGGTGGACCGCGCGCCCGAGCTGCTGCACGGCAAGACGTCGTTGGTCGAGCATGGCGGCGGCGGTGTCTTCGCGGGTCTGCCCTCCCCCTTCACGGCGACGCGTTACCACTCGCTGGCCGCCGAGCCGGCGACGGTTCCGGCCGAGCTGGAGGTCACGGCGCGCACGCACGACGGCATCGTGATGGGCCTCAGGCACCGTGAACTGCCGGTCGAAGGGGTGCAGTTCCACCCCGAGTCGGTGCTGACCGAGCACGGGCACCGGATGCTGGCGAACTGGCTGGTGGAGTGCGGCGACCAGGGTGCGGTGGCGAGGTCGGCCGGGCTCGCCCCGGTGGTGGGCAGGGCCACGGCGTGACCGCGCTGCGCCCCGAGCGCGAGTCCGACACCTCGTACGGGCAGCAGGCGTACGGGGTGTCGGGCGCGTTCGAGGACTGGTCGGGCGATGGGGGGTACGGGCCGTCCTCGCAGCAGGAGCCGTATCCGCCGGGGCCGGGAGCGCGGCCGCAGTCCGGTGTGCGGCATCCGGGGCAGTACGCGTCGTACGAGCCCGTCCCGGACGAGTCGTATCTGCCGCCCGTCGACGAGGAGACGGTGGCGCTGCGGATTCCGGATCCTCCGGCGGAGGACGGCAGTCCCACAGCGGGTTCTGCGGCTTTTTCAGGCGGTCGGCAGGGCGGGTCCGCCCCTGGTGGCCGCGCGGCCCGCAGGAAGGCCGCCAAACGCCGTCACGGGCGCCATGGGGGTGCGGCGGACACCCCGGCGGTCGCCCACGAGGGCAGCGGCTCGGGTTCCGGTAGCCGGGCGCGGGCGCCGCTGTCGCGGGTCGAGGCGCGGCGGCAGGCACGGGCGCGCAAGCCCGGTGCGGCGGTCGTCGCGAGCCGGGCCATCGGCGAGGTGTTCATCACCACCGGCGTGCTGATGCTGCTGTTCGTCACCTATCAGCTGTGGTGGACGAACGTCCGGGCGCATGCCCAGGCAGGCCAGGAGGCCAGCAGCCTGCAGGACGACTGGGCGAGCGGCAAGCGCAACCCGGGGGCCTTCGAACCGGGGCAGGGTTTCGCCATCCTGCACATTCCGAAGCTGGACGTGGTGGTGCCGATCGCCGAGGGCACCAGCAGCAAGGGTGTGCTCGACCGGGGGATGGTCGGCCACTACGCCGAGGGTGCGCTGAAGACGGCGATGCCCGGTGACAAGACCGGCAACTTCGGGCTCGCGGGCCACCGCAACACCCACGGAGAACCGTTCCGGTACATCAACAAGCTCGCTCCGGGCGATCCGATCGTCGTGGAGACGCAGGACGAGTACTTCGTCTACAAGATGGCGTCGATTCTTCCGGTGACGCCGCCGAGCAACACGAGCGTGCTGAATCCCGTGCCCACGGGGTCCGGATTCACCAAGCCCGGCCGTTACATCACGCTGACCACGTGCACGCCGGAGTTCACCAGCAAGTACCGGATGATCGTCTGGGGCAAGATGGTCGAGGAACGGCCGCGCAGCAAGGGCAAGCCGGATGCGCTCGTCAGTTAAGGGCAGATGACCAGTGGCAGCGACCACCGACACGGACCACGAGAAGCACACCGGCGGGGCGTCCCGGCCGCCTGCGGCACGCCGCAGGCCCGGCCCGATCGCCATGGCGGTCAGTTTCTTCGGGGAACTCCTCATCACGGCGGGCCTGATCCTGGGCCTGTTCGTCGTCTACTCGCTGTGGTGGACGAACGTGGTCGCCGACCGGGCGGCCGGCAAGCAGGCCGACAAGGTCCGTGACGACTGGGCCCACGGACGGGGCGGTCCCGGTGTGCTGGACACCAAGAACGGCATCGGTTTCCTGCACGTGCCGGCGATGCGGAACGGTGAGGTCCTGGTCGAGAAGGGCACGTCGAGCAAGATCCTCAACGATGGTGTCGCCGGCTACTACACCGATCCCGTGAAGGCGACCCTGCCGATGTCGGGCAAGGAGGGCAACTTCTCCCTCGCCGCCCACCGTGACGGCCACGGCGCCAAGTTCCACAACATCGACAAGATCGAGAAGGGCGATCCGATCGTCTTCGAGACGAAGGACAAGTGGTACGTCTACAAGGTCTTCGACATCCTCCCGGAGACCTCGAAGTTCAACGTCAAGGTCCTCTCCCAGGTCCCGAAGGAGTCCGGCAGGAAGAAGCCGGGCCACTACATCACGCTGACGACCTGCACGCCGGTGTACACGAGCACGTACCGGTATGTGGTGTGGGGGGAGCTGGAGCGGGTGGAGAAGGTGGACGCGGACCGGACACCGCCGAAGAAGCTGGGCTGATCGCGCTCCTTGCGGGAGGCCGGCCGCTAGCATGACGGAGGCCCGAAGCCGCAACCAACTCTTGCGGCTTCGGGCCTTTGTCGCGGTCGGGCCGTCACCCCAGGACGGTCAGGGCCGCCCCGGCGCTCCATTCCTCCACCAGCCCGCGATGTACGGCGGTGACGCCGCTCTCGGCTGCGATGTTGAGGGCGTCGCGGGTGAAGGGGCAGGTCGCTACAAACAGGGCCACCTCGGAGTCGTGCAGGACCTTGGCCGCCCCGAGGAACTTCTGGATCTCGGGGCTGGTGATGGAGAGGTGGGGCGCGAACCTTTTGCACTGGACGACGATGCGCCGCCCGTCGGCTGTGAGTCCGGTGATGTCGATGCCCCGGTCCCTTCCGCCGCCTTGCACGACGACGTTGGTGCAGCCGTCGCGGCGCAGCAGCTCGGCGATGTGTTCTTCGAACTCGCGCCCGTTCATGGCGTCCATGGCGGCCATGACTCCGGCGAGGGGGCGGCCCTCCCGGGGGGCTTCCAGCCGCTGCAGCCGGCTGTGGTGCTGCCGGAGCCGCTTCTCGATGCGCTGGACGCCTGCCCGGAGGGCGGTGAGCTCCCGTCGGTGCTCGCCCGAGGTTTCGATCAGGGCGTTGAACAGGGGGACGACGGTCCTCCCCAGGATGTGGGTGATGCGCTGGTCGATGTGGGCGTCGAGGGAGGCGGTGTCGGGCGGGGCAGGGTTTTCCACAGGCTGTGTGCGCGCCAGATACTCCATGTCGAGGAGGTACACACGCACCTGACGTGCGACGTCGCTGTCTCGAAGCAGCATGGCGATGTTGAGGACGGCGCGCCGGGGGAAGAGGGCGAGGGAGCGGGTGCGTGACTGGATTCCACTGAGGTTCTTGAAGGACCTCAGTTCTTCGCCGGTCAGCAGCCGGTAGCCGCTGGCGTCCAGTTCGGTCCGGTGGTCTTTGACGAGTGACTTGATGGCTTCGAGACCGACGTCGAAGTACGAGGCCACCATCGCGGTCGTCACATGCATCCCGTCAGGCAGCAGCGACAGTGCTTTGACCCTGTCGAGCACGTCCGTGCGGTCGAGCACGCTGCCGCGCAGGGTCTGCGATTCCAGCAAGGCCGTTTCGTTGATCACGTTTTGTCCTTCGGCTCGGATGGCCGGAGCGGGTTCTGATTCCCCACCCCACTCGGCGAACGAGTCAGGACATATGAAGACACGATCGATAGGCGCACGCTTTTTCGGGGGGAGCCCTAGGCCGTGAAAGGCAGAGCCCCCGGCCACTGTGGGGCCGGGGGCTCTGTGGTGTGACGGTGTGGTGGGCGAGGTCAGTCGTCCTCGTTGCTGCCGTTGAGGCCGCCGAAGATGCCGCCGTTTCCGCCGCCGCCGTTGTTGTTGCCGCCGTTGTTCCCGAAGCCGACCGTCTGGAGGGTGATCGTCGTCCCTGCCGGGTCGTCGACCTCCTGGTCGGGACCGGGGTTCTGGGCGGCGACGAGGGCGTTGTCGCTCTGGTCGCTGCCGTTCGCGAACTGGATGTTGGTGAAGCCCTGCTGCGCGAGGATCTGCTTGGCCTGGCCGACCGTCTGACCGACGACCTGCGGGACCTTGACCTTCTGCTGCTGCTTCTTCTTGCCGATCTGGATGTTGACCGATGAGTTCGGGTCGACCGACGTGCCTGCCTGGGGCGTGGTCGCGATGACCTTGCCGACCTGGTTGTCGTCGTCGGTCTCCACCTCGGTGCAGTTGCCGACCAAGTTGCTGGCTTGCATCTGCTGCTTGGCGGCGTTGCAGTCCCGGCCGAGGACGTCCGGGACGGTGGACTTCTGCGCCTCCTTGGCGACGGTCAGGGTGATCGTGGAGCCCTTCTCCAGCTCCGTGTCGACGCCGGGGTCCTGCTTGGTGACCACGCCGGGGGTGCGGTCGGACTCCTCGGTCTTCTGGTCGACGACGAAGCCCTTCTCCTCTAGCTGGGCCTTGGCCTTGTCGTAGGTCAGGCCCGTGACGTCCGGCACAGCCACCTTCGGTGCGCCCGTGGAGACCACCAGCGAGATGGTGTCGCCCTTGTTGACCTTCACCCCGGCCTTCGGGTCCTGGGAGCAGACGTTGCCCTTGGCCTGGTTGTCGCAGGGCTTGTTGGAGAAGGTCACTTCGACGTCGGAGTTCTCGGCCTGCTTCTTGGCGCTCTCCTTCGTCTCGCCGACGAAGTTGGGTGCCGCGAGCGTGTCGTTGCTCACGCCGTCGCCGCTGACCGCCCACCGGCCGATCAGGATCGCCCCGACCAGGACCAGGATGCCCGCCACGACCAGCAGGATCGTGGAGGTGTTGGACTTGCGCTGCTGCCCGCGGCGCCGGTCGGGGCGTTCGTCGTAGCCGTAGCCGCCGTCGTCCGGGTTCATGGGGGGCAGCATGGACGTGGCGCCCGCGCCGGAGTCCGCGCGCAGGGCCGTCGTCGGCTGGTCGTCGGGGTAGCCGCCGTAGCCCACCGCGCCCATCGCGGCCGTGGCGGCGACCGGCTGGCCGTCGAGGCAGGCCTCGATGTCGGCGCGCATCTCGTCGGCCGACTGGTAGCGGTAGTCCGGGTCCTTGACGAGCGCCTTCAGCACGATCGCGTCCATCTCGGGCGTGATCTCGGGGTCGAAGACGCTCGGGGACTGCGGCTCCTCGCGGACGTGCTGGTAGGCCACGGCCACCGGGGAGTCGCCGACGAAGGGCGGGCGGACGGTCAGCAGTTCGTAGAGGAGACAGCCGGTGGAGTACAGGTCGGAGCGGGCGTCGACCTGTTCGCCCTTGGCCTGCTCCGGGGAGAGGTACTGGGCGGTGCCGATGACCGCGGAGGTCTGCGTCATCGTCATGCCGGAGTCGCCCATGGCCCGGGCGATGCCGAAGTCCATGACCTTGACCTGGCCGTTGCGCGTCAGCATGACGTTGGCCGGCTTGATGTCGCGGTGGACGATGCCGGCGCGGTGGGAGTACTCCAGGGCCTGGAGGATGCCGATGGTCATCTCCATGGCCCGCTCCGGCAGCAGCTTGCGGCCGGAGTGCAGCAGTTCACGCAGGGTCGAGCCGTCCACGTACTCCATGACGATGTACGGGATCGACACGTTGTCGATGTAGTCCTCGCCCGTGTCGTAGACCGCGACGATCGCGGGATGGTTGAGCGAGGCGGCCGACTGGGCCTCCCGGCGGAACCGGGCCTGGAAGGAAGGGTCACGCGCGAGATCCGCGCGCAGCGTCTTCACCGCCACGGTGCGGCCGAGGCGGGTGTCATGCGCGAGGTAGACCTCCGCCATGCCACCACGCCCGAGCACCTGGCCCAGTTCGTACCGGCCGCCGAGGCGACGCGGCTCTTCCATAGCTACCTACCAGCCCTCTCCGTCGGTCCCGACCGGCATGCTTGTACGGTCGGAGGCTGCCGTCCGGGCCTACCGTACCCGGCTCGCTTTGTGTGACCTGGCCAAGCCCGTCAGCCGATACAGGACCGGTATCGCAACGTGCACCGATGTGAAGCAGGCGTGATCGGGGTCACTTCTTGCTGTCGATGACCGCCTCCATCACGTTCCTCGCGATCGGTGCCGCGAGGCCGCCGCCGGAGATGTCGTCACGGACGGCGTTGTCGTCCTCGACGACGACCGCCACGGCGACCGGCGAGCTGTCGTCGTCGCCCTTGGCGTAGGAGATGAACCAGGCGTAGGGGTTCTCGCTGTTGTCGACGCCGTGCTGGGCGGTGCCGGTCTTGCCGCCCACCTTGACGCCGTCGATCTTGGCGTTCGAGCCGGTGCCCTTGTCGACGACCGTCTCCATCATCGACTGGAGGATCTGGGCGTTCTCCGGCGACAGCGGCTGGCTCAGCTCTTCCGGGTCGGTCTTCTCGATCGGGTCGAGGCCGGGGGACTGGAGCGAGTCGACCATGTACGGCTTCATCAGCTTGCCGTCGTTGGCGACGGCGGAGGCGACCATGGCCATCTGCAGGGGCGTGGCGGCGGTGTTGAACTGGCCGATCGAGGACAGCGCGGTCTGAGAGGGGTTCATCTTGTCGGAGAAGACCGAGGCGTTGGCGCGGACCGGCGTGAACTGCTCCTCGTCGAAGCCGAACTTCTTGGCCATGTCCAGCATCTTGTCGTTGCCGAGGTCGGAGCCGATCTTGCCGAAGACGGTGTTGCAGGAGTACTGGAGGGCCACCCGCAGCGTCGCGTTCTTGCAGGGGATGTTGCCCTCGTTGGGCAGCTTGGTGGTGGTGCCCTTCATGATCCAGGGGTCCGGCGAGTCCGTCTTGGCGTCGGCGGAGTCGTACAGCCCGTCCTCCAGGGCCGCGGCCGCGGTGACGACCTTGAAGGTGGAGCCGGGCGGGTAGGTCTCGCGCAGCGCCCGGTTGAGCATCGGGTCGTCCGGGTTGTTCTTCTTCTGCAGCTTCTGCCAGGCCTTGGTGTCCGTCGTCGTGGAGTTTCCGGCGAAGGACGACGGGTCGTAGGACGGGTAGGAGGCCAGGGCCAGGATCTTGCCCGTGGACGGCTCGAGGGCGACGACGGAGCCCTTGCCGCCCTGCTTCTTCAGGCCGTTGTACGCGGCCTTCTGAGCGGCGGCGTTCAGGGTGGTGACGACGTTGCCGCCCTGCTGCTTCTCACCCGTGAGCATGTCGAGGGTGTTGCGGAAGAACAGCCGGTCGTCGTTGCCGGTGAGGATGCCGTCCTCGATGGACTCCAGCTGCGTGGCGCCGAAGGCCTGCGAGGCGTAGCCGGTGACCGGCGCCCACATGGCGCCGTCCTTGTAGGTGCGCTTGAACTTGAAGTCGCTGTCCGACGACTCGGCGGATCCGGTGATCGGCTCCCCGCCGACGATGATGTTGCCGCGGGGCGAGGCGTAGCGCTCGATGGTGACGCGACGGTTCTTTTTGTCGCTGCGGAGCTCGTCGGCCTGGACGTACTGGATCCAGTTGTCGCGGATCAGCAGTGCCAGAACGAGCAGGCCGCAGAAGATCGCGATCCGGCGCAGGGGCTTGTTCATGACGGGCGGACCACCTGGGTCATCTCGGCGTCGGGGTTGGCGGCGGGAGCGGGGGCCGGGCGGCGGGCGGTGTCGCTGATGCGCAGCAGGATGCCGATCAGGGCCCAGTTGGCGATCACGGAGGAACCGCCGTACGCCACGAACGGCAGGGTCATACCGGTCAGCGGGATGAGGCCCATCACACCGCCGGCCACGACGAAGACCTGGAGGGCGAAGGCGCCGGACAGGCCGACGGCCAGCAGCTTGCCGAACGGGTCGCGGGCCGCGAGGGCGGTGCGCACACCCCGCTCGATGATCAGGCCGTACAGGAGCAGGATCGCCATGACGCCGGCCAGCCCGAGTTCCTCGCCGAAGGTGGCGAGGATGAAGTCGGAGTTGGCGGCGAAGCCGATGAGGTCGGAGTTGCCCTGTCCGAGGCCGGTGCCGAGGGTGCCGCCGGAGCCGAAGGCCCACAGGGCCTGCATGGCCTGCTCGGAGTGGACGATGCCGTCCTGGACGCCTGAACGGGAGAGGTCGAACTCGCGCATCGGGTTGAGCCAGGCCTGCACTCGCGTCTGGATGTGCGGCTCGAAGCTCGCCACACCGACGGCGCCGACCGCGGACATCAGCAGACCGAAGACGATCCAGCTGGTCCGCTCGGTGGCGACGTACAGCATGATGACGAACATCCCGAAGAACAGCAGGGACGTACCGAGGTCGGTCTCGAAGACCAGGATGAGGATCGAGATGACCCAGACGACGAGGATCGGGCCGAGGTCGCGGCCGCGCGGCAGATACAGGCCCATGAAGCGGCGGCTGGCCAGGGCCAGGGCGTCTCTCTTGACCATGAGGTAGCCGGCGAAGAAGACCGCGAGGGCGATCTTCGCGAACTCGCCGGGCTGCAGCGTGCCGAGGCCGGGGATCTTGATCCAGATCTTGGCGCCGTAGATGTTCGCGCCGAGCCCGGGCACGAGCGGCAGGATCAGCAGGAACAGCGCGCCGGCCATGGAGATGTAGGTGTAGCGCTGCAGGACGCGGTGGTCCTTGAGGAAGATCAGCACGACCGCCAGCAGGGCGACACCCATCGCGGAGTACAGCAGCTGACGCGGTGCGGCCTCGGCGTAGTTGCTGAGTCGCTTGGACTGGTCCAGCCGCCAGATGACCACCAGTCCGAGCCCGTTCAGCAGGGTCGCCAACGGCAGCATCAGTGGGTCGGCGTACGGCGCGAACTTCCGTACGACGAGGTGGCCGACGCCCGCGAGCAGGCCGAGCCCGAGGCCGTAGCTCAACAGCCCCGGTGGCACCGAGTCGTTGAGTGCGAGGCCGACGTTGGCGTAGGCGAACACCGGGATGACGACGGCGAACACCAGCAGCGCGAGCTCGGTGTTGCGCCGGCTCGGCGCGCCGATGGCGCCGATCGTGGACGTGTGGTGCGTCGGCGAGTGCGACGTATTCGTACCGCTCATCGTGTGACAGGGCCTCTCACGGCTACTGCTTACCGCACAGCGAGACGACCTTCTGCTCTTCCTCAGAGAGGCTGGGGCCGGGGCTGGGGGTGGGTGCGGTCGTGGTCGGGGGCGTGGACTTCTCCGGGGCCGACGGTGAACCCGACGGGCTGGACGGGTTCGGCGTCGGTGTGGCCTTGGACGTGAAGGAGGCGGGAGTGGTTCCCGTGGTGCCCCCGGCCTCGCCTTCGCCGGTCTTGGAGTTGTTCTGGCTCTCGGCTTCGCGCCGCTGCGCCTCCTTCTTGCACGCGGAGGCCTGCACCGACAGTTCCTGGATCTTCGCCTGGGCGTTCTTGAGCCCGCCCTCGGGGATGGTCGCCTCGACCTGCTTCTGCTGGTAGGGCGGCAGGTACTTGAGTTCGATCTCGGGGTGGTCCTTCTCGATGTCCGAGAGCGAGACCCAGGCCAGGTCCTGGCTGATGCCCCGGTACAGCGCGACGTGCTCGTCCTCGGCGCCGACGTAGTACTGCGTCTGCGTCCAGCGGTATCCGCCGTAAAGTCCGCCGCCGACGAGGGCCAGCGCGAGGACGCCGTAGAGGGATCTCTTCAGCCAGCGGCCCTTCTTGCGGGGCTTGGTGAAGTCGTCGTCGTCGTAGTCGAAGCCGGCCGCCGGGATGTAGCCGGTGGTGTCGCCGGAGCCGGGCGGGCCGAACTCGCCGCCTCCGCCGCCGCGGCCGTGGCGGCCGAGCCCGGAGGCGCGGCCCGCGGGGGTCTGCATGATGCCGTTGTCGTGCAGCTGGTGCTGGTTCTCGGCGACGGCGCCGACCACGACGGGGGTGTCGGACAGCTGCCCCGCGAGGGTGTCGCCGGTGTCGAGGTCGAGGACGTCGGCGATGATGACGGTGATGTTGTCCGGGCCGCCGCCGCGCAGCGCCAGCTCGATCAGGTTCTGGACGGTCTCCTGGGGGCCCTGGTAGCTGGCGAGGGTGTCCTCGAGGGTCTGGTGGGAGACCACGCCGGACAGGCCGTCGGAGCAGATCAGGTAGCGGTCGCCGGCGCGGACCTCGCGGATGGACAGGTCCGGCTCGACGTGGTCGCCGGATCCGAGGGCGCGCATCAGCAGCGAGCGCTGCGGGTGCGTGGTCGCCTCCTCCTCGGTGATGCGGCCCTCGTCGACCAGGCGCTGCACCCAGGTGTGGTCCTGGGTGATCTGGGTGAGGACGCCGTCGCGGAGCAGGTAGGCGCGCGAGTCGCCGACGTGGACCAGGCCGAGGCGCTGGCCCGTCCACAGCAGGGCGGTCAGGGTGGTGCCCATGCCCTCCAGCTGGGGGTCGTCCTCGACCATCGAGCGCAGCTGGTCGTTGGCGCGCTGCACCGCCGTGCCGAGGGAGGTGAGGATGTCGGAGCCGGGGACGTCGTCGTCGAGGGCGACGATGGTGGAGATGGCCTCGGAGGAGGCGACCTCACCGGCCGCCGCGCCGCCCATGCCGTCGGCGATGGCTAGCAGGCGCGGGCCGGCGTATCCGGAGTCCTCGTTACCCTCCCGGATCATGCCCTTGTGCGATCCGGCCGCGAAGCGCAGTGACAGACTCATGCGCACCTCGCCCGTCGGCTCCGGGTACAGCCGGTCGTGTCGAGCCACACTGCCCACCCTCCGGTCGGGAGCGCGCGGGGGGCCGGGGTGGGGCCCGCCACTGCGTGCTCGCTCCGCTCGCGCCTATCCATGATGTAGCACTACTTCCGCAGCTCGATGACGGTCTTGCCGATGCGGATCGGCGCGCCCAGCGCAATCGGTGTGGGAGTCGTCAGCCGGGACCGGTCCAGGTACGTGCCGTTGGTGGAGCCGAGGTCCTCGACGATCCACTGGCCGTCGCGGTCCGGGTAGATCCTGGCATGGCGGCTGGAGGCGTAGTCGTCGTCCAGCACGATCGTCGAGTCGTGCGCCCGGCCCAGGGTGATGGTCTGGCCCTGGAGCGCGACCGTGGTGCCGGTGAGGGTGCCCTCGGTCACCACCAGCTTGGTGGGGGCGTTGCGGCCGCGCCGGCCGCCGGCGGGCTGCTGGCGCTGGGGCGGTGGTGCCTGGCGGGCGGCGGCCTGCTGCTGCTGGCGGCCCGCCTCGCGGCGCGAACCGCGCTGGGTGACACGCGTACCGAAAAGGTCGCTGCGGATGACCTGCACGGCCACGATCACGAACAGCCACAGTACGGCCAGGAAACCCAGCCGCATGACCGTGAGGGTCAGCTCTGACATTGCCCCCGCTTCACCCTTCGGCTTGCCGGTAAATGATGGTGGTGCTGCCCACGACGATCCGCGAGCCGTCGCGGAGCGTAGCGCGGGTGGTGTGCTGCCCGTCCACCACGATGCCGTTGGTGGATCCGAGATCCTGGATCGTCGAGGGCGTTCCGGTCCGGATCTCGCAGTGCCGGCGGGAGACGCCGGGGTCGTCGATCCGCACGTCGGCGTCGGTGCTGCGGCCCAGTACGAGTGTGGCGCGGGAGATCTGGTGGCGGGTGCCGTTGATCTCGATCCAGTGGCGGGTGCGTCCGCCGGCGGCCGGGGCGGCCGGGGAGCGCTGGCCGCTCGCGGCGGGCGGGTAGCCGTAACCGCCGGGGCGGCCGCCGGGCGGCGGCGCGGCCGGCATGGGCGGGGCGCCGGCGGGTGAGGCGGCCGGCGGGTAGCCGTAGCCGCCGGGGCGTGCGCCCTGCGGGGCGGCGGGTGCGGCGGTGCCGCCTCCGGGGCCGCCCTGCTGGCTGCTGGAGGAGGCGAGCGTACGGCTGCGCACCCGGTACAGGCCGGTGTCGAGGTCGTCCGCCTTCTCCAGGTGCACCTTGATCGGGCCCATGAAGGTGTAGCGCTGCTGTTTGGCGTAGTCGCGCACCATGCCGGCGAGCTCGTCGCCGAGCTGGCCGGAGTAGGGGCTGAGCCGCTCGAAGTCGGGCGTGCTCAGTTCGACGATGAAGTCGTTGGGTACGACCGTCCGGTCGCGGTTCCAGATCGTGGCGTTGTTGTCGCACTCACGCTGGAGCGCTCCGGCGATCTCCACGGGCTGGACCTCGGACTTGAACACCTTGGCGAAGGTGCCGTTGACCAGACCTTCGAGACGCTGCTCGAACTTCTTCAGGACTCCCATGAGGCACCTCCTCCGTAGCTGCCGTCCTGTGTACTGCCCTGCGGGCCGCTTGGCTGGTACTGCTTACTGATCGTATCCACGCGCCGCTCGATCGGCTGGTTCCCCCTGTCAGCACCGCCGACGGGTGTCGACGCATGACGAAGTTCCCTGTGGAGCTCCTCTTCGAACTCCTCCGGTGTTACTGCTGCGCGTATCCGCCTCCGGTATGCCTGACAAGGATCGTAGAGGCGGCTGAAGACCAGTGTCCCGCACCTGACTGTGGACCCCGACCCCTCCTGCGGAGACGGCGGGTACCGGTACGAGGTTGATACGTGAACCGGTACGCGTTGATACGTGGCAGGGGCATCGATGGTTCGGCAGGGGGTCTGCCTGCGGGGATAAGGGATGTGAACCCACCCCTTCCAGCGTGCTAATGTTCTGGGTGTCGGAAGGCGCCCGCCCCAAGGGGCAGACGCCCAGGACACACCCAATGCGCGGGTGGCGGAATAGGCAGACGCGCTGGATTCAGGTTCCAGTGCCCGCAAGGGCGTGGGGGTTCAACTCCCCCCTCGCGCACCGTTGAGAACGGGCGGCATCGATCAGATGCCGCCCGTTCTTCGTGTATGCGGATGTGACGGTTGTCTCGGACCGCTCCGGGTTCCGGCCGTGTGAGGAAGCTCTCAGGCCTGGTCGGTGCGGCCGTCCCCCAGTGTCCGACCCGGGGCGAAGCGTTCCCGCACGACCGGGTCGTCGAGGAGGCGGGCCGGGTAGCCGGGGCCGGTGCGGGCGCTCATGTCCCGCTGGTGCAGGGGCTCGCCGCAGGCGGAGCAGACGACCCGGGCCTCGGTGTCGTGGGAGCACGGCTGGTGGTGCAGGACCACCGGGGCGCCCTCGTCGCCGGCCAGCCAGCGGTCGCCCCAGGCGTTGATCGCGGCGAGGACGCCGAAGAAGTCGCGGCCCTTGTCCGTCGGCAGATACTCGTGGCGTACCGGGTCCCTCTGATAGACGTGCCGCCGCAGCAGGCCCTCGGCCTCCAGGCGCCGCAGCCGGTCGGTGAGGGTGTTGCGGGCGATGCCCAGGGTGCCGATGAAGCCGTCGAAGCGGGATTCGCCGTAGAAGACCTCGCGCAGCACCAGGAGGGTCCAGGCGTCGCCCAGGATGTCCGCGGTGCGGGCGATCGAGCAGGGCCAGGTGCTGAACGAGGTCCGTCTCATGGGTTCACTGTAGAGGCCGTCCCCTTTTTGGTCTCATGATGAGATCGACCCTTGCGGCCCGGGGGGGGCGGGCTATGCGCGCAGCCCCGCCAGGTCCGCCGGGCGGCGGCGCAGGGCGAGGGCGGCGGGGACCGTCGCGCAGACCACGGCCAGCAGGGCGCAGGCGGTCGCCGTCATGCCGAGAGCCTGCCACGGGAGGGTGACGGTGGGCCGCACCGACAGCACGCCGAGGGCGCCCCACATGCCCGCCAGGTTGACGCCCGTGACCAGCACGCCGAGGAGCGCACCTGCCGCGGTGGCCGTCAGGGCCTCGGCCGCGGTCAGCCGCAGCACCTGCCGGCGGGTGGCTCCGGTCAGCCGCAGCACGGCCAGGTCGCGGACCCGGTCGGAGGCCGCCATGACCGTGGTGTTGGCCACGGAGATGCCCGTGTAGAGCAGAGCGATGCCGAGGACCAGGAAGACGCCGAGACGGGTGTTGCGGTTGGTCTCCGGCTGAGTGGCGTGGATCCACGCGTCCCGGGTGAGGACCCGGCCGCCTGCCGTACCGGCCGCCTCGCGCAGGGCGGCGGCCACGGTGGCGGGGGCGGCGCCGTCCTCGAGCGCCACGTCCACGCGGTCGACCGTGGCGCCCGGGGCGTTGCGCGGGGTGACGTAGGCGCCGTTGCCGCCCGTGCCGGTGGGCATCACCGCGGCGATGCGGAGGGTGCGGGGTGTTCCGTCGCCGAGCCATACCCGGACGCGGTCGCCCACCCGGTGCCGTTGCCACTCCTCGTTGACGATGATCGAGCCGTCGTCGAGGTCGCTGGTCCTGCCCGCGCTGAGCGGCAGGCGACTGGTGGCCGCCAGGTCGGCGGGGATCGCGGCGCGGGCCTCGGAGCGGACCAGGGCCACGCCCTCCTCCAGGACCTGGACGGCCGTCGTCGACGTCGGTGAGATCCGCGCGCCCGGTACGGCACGCAGCCTGCTCACGGTGGCGGCGTCGAAGCCCTGCCCGGCGGGCGGGGTGACGACGAAGGCGGCGGTGGTGCGCTCGCTCGTCTCGGTGGACTTCGCGTGGTTCAGGGTCGCGGTGGCGCCGAGGAGTGAACCGGCGAGAGCGACCGTGACGAGGACGGGGGCCGCGAGGGCGGCGGTGCGGCGTACTCCGGTGGCCGTGTTCTCGCGGACCAGCATGCCCAAGGCCGAGGGGAGGCAGGTCAGCAGGCGGGTCAGGGGCCGCAGCACCAGGGGCGCGAGCAGGGCGGCCGCGGTGATCAGCAGCATGGGGCGGATGATGTACGTCTTGCGGTGGATCAGGTCGGACGGGTCGCCGGTGAGGGACAGGACCAGGGTGACAGCGGCCGTGAGCAGGAGGGCCGCGCCGCAGAGCAGGCGTCCCCGGGTCAGCGGGCCGCTGTCCGCCGCGGCCTCGCGCAGGGCCTCGGTGGGGGCGGTGCGGCCGGCCCGCCAGGAGGCCGCGGTGGCTCCGCCCAGGGCGACGAGCAGGCCCGTCCAGAAGGCCGCGTGGTAGGGCCAGGTGTGCTCGCCGATGGTGAACCAGGCCGGGGCGAGGCCCTCTTCGACCACCCGGGCCGCCAGCAGCGGTGCCCCGTGGGAGCCCAGCGCGCAGCCGGCGGCCGAGGCGAGGGTGCCGACGGCGAGGGCTTCGGCGAGGACGGACCGGCGCAGCTGGGCCGGACTGGCCCCGGCGGTGCGCAGCAGGGCGAACTCCCTGCGGCGCTGGGCGACCGCGAAGGCGAAGGTCGACGCCACGACGAAGACGGACACAAAGGCGGTGACGCCGCCGGCGGTGCCGAACAGGGCGTTCATCGCGGTGAGCGCCTCACGGTCCCGGCCGGGTTCGGCGTCGGCGAGGCGGCGTGCCGTGCCGGTGAGCACCTGGGCGCTGTCGCCCACCGCGGCGCGTACGGACGCCGGGTCGGCTTTCACGACCAACTGCGCGGTCGACGGGAGCAGTTGTGCGGCGCGGGTGTCGGTGAAGAACACGGCGTTCTCGAAGCCGCGCGGGGTCAGCGTGCCGACGACGCGTACGGTGCCCGCGTCGGTGTGGATGCGTTGGCCCGGGCGTGCCCAGGCGCCGGTGACGGCGATCTCGCCGGATGTGCGGGGTGCCCGGCCGGTGGCGAGGTCGTACGGGGCGAACGCGGCGGTGGACCAGGGGTGGCCCACCAGGTCGGCGGGACCGCCCTGGGCCCGTACGGGAAACGAGCGGTCCTCGACGACCGGGCCCAGCGTCCGCAACCGCGCGACGGTCGCGGCCGGTACGGGGCGCGGGTGTGCGAGCCGGGACTCCCGGATGCCGATCGGGGTCGGTACGCGCAGGGTGTCCTGCCCCTTGACGACGACCGGTGCGGCGGCGAAGCGTTCGGGGCCGCGCTCCGGGGCGGTGGCCGTCGAGGCCAGGGCCAGGCCCATCACGGTGAGCAGTGCCACGCCCAGCGAGAGGGCGACGAAACTGCCGGTGAAGGTGGCCCAGCGGGCGCGCAGGGTGCGCAGGGTGACGCTCAGCACGGCACGGCCTCCAGGCGGGTCATGCGGGTGGCGATGGTGTCGGCGTGGGCGCCGGTCAGCTCCCCGCTCACCCGGCCGTCGACGAGGAAGACCACACGGTCGGCGTAGGCGGCGGCCACCGGGTCGTGCGTGACCATGACGACCGTCTGGCCCTCGCGGTCGACCATGCCGCGCAGCATTTCGAGCACTTCGCGTCCGGTCCGGGTGTCCAGGGCGCCGGTCGGTTCGTCGCCGAACAGCACGTCGGGCCGGGTGATCAAGGCGCGGGCCAGGGCGACCCGTTGCTGCTGGCCGCCGGAGAGCTGGGTCGGCCGGTGCCGGGCCCGGTCGGCGAGACCGACCTGTCCGAGCGCCTGGCGCACCCGGGCCGTGGGGACGCGGCGGCCGGCCAGGCGCAGCGGCAGGGCCACGTTCTGTTCGGCGGTCAGCGAGGGCAGCAGGTTGAACGCCTGGAAGACGAACCCGACGCGCTCGCGCCGCAGGAGGGTCAGCCGCCGTTCGCTGAGCCCGGTCAGTTCGGTGCCGCCCACGGTGACCGACCCGGAGGTGGGCCGATCCAGCCCTGCCGCGCACTGGAGCAGCGTGGACTTGCCGGAGCCGGAGGGGCCCATGACGGCGGTGAAGGTCCCGGCGGGAAACGACAGGGAGACCCCGTCGAGTGCGGTCAGGGATCCGTATCTCCTGGTGACCGAGTCCAGCCGGACGGCGTCGTGTGTCATGGGTTCCCCCTGGTGTCGGTGTCGATCTCCACGAAACCGTGCGGGGGCGGGCCGGCGCAGTGCGGCAGGGCCTAGACCTGGGGTAGGGCCAGGCATACCCCCGGGCCTCCGCCTGATCCCATGGCCGCGGCCCGGGGCGGCTTCTACGGTGATCCCCATGCACCCTCGTAACGTGTGGCAGGCCATGTCCCGCCCCGGTTATCCGCTGTCGGCGTGGCCGTGGCGGTCGGTCGCCTACCTGTTCACCGGCGCGCTCACCGGTGTGGTGGTGCTGGTGGGGATCGTGCTCTCGGCGGTGGTCGGCGGGGTGCTCGCGCTCGCGCTGGTGGGACTGCCGTTGCTGCTCGGGACGGCCCTGGCGGGCATTCCGGTGGCGGCCCTCGAGCGGTACCGGCTGCGGCTGGTCGACGCGGAGCCGGCTCCCGACCCGCACGAGGCGCCCCGGGAGCCGGGGCTGCGGGCCTGGCTGTCGACGCGGTTGCGGGAGCGGGCCACCTGGCGGGAGCTGGGCCACGCCCTGCTGTTCGCGGGGCTGTTGTGGCCGGTCGACGCGCTCGCGTTCGCCGTGTTCCTGCTGGGGCCGCTCACCGTGGTGGCCACTCCGTTGCTCCTGGCCGTCTTCGACGAGGCGAAGGTCCTCAAGGTGTGGCTGGTCACCACCTGGCCGGCCGCCGTCGGGTTCGCCGTCCTCGGACTGGTCCTGCTCGCCGTGGGCGCCTGGCTGCTGGGCGTGGTGGCCGGGGCCCGGGCCGGGCTGACCCGGCTGCTGATCGCGCCGCGGGAGGCCGACCTGGGGGCCCGCGTCGTCGAACTGGCCCGCTCCCGGGTGCGGTTGGTGGACGCATTCGAGGCGGAGCGGCGGCGCATCGAGCGCGATCTGCACGACGGGGCGCAGCAGCGGCTCGTCGCCCTGACGATGACGCTCGGGCTGGCACGCCTCGACGCCCCGCCCGGTCCGCTCGCCGACCAGCTCGCCAAGGCACACCAGGAGGCGGGCACGGCCCTCGCGGAGCTGCGTGAACTCATCCACGGCATCCACCCCAAGGTCCTCGCCGACTACGGGCTCGAAGCGGCGGTCGCCGACGCGGCCGACCGTTCGGCCGTGCCCGTGGACGTCGACCTGGAGCTGCCCGGACGGCTCTCCCCGGCGGTCGAGGCCGCCGCCTACTTCGTGGTGTGCGAGGCGCTCGCCAACGTGGGCAGGCACAGCGGGGCCGACCGGGCGGAGGTCAGCGGGGAGCACCGCGACGGGCGGCTGCTGCTGCGGATACGCGACGACGGGCGCGGTGGGGCGCGGGCCGGTGCGGGCAGCGGGCTGACCGGGCTCGCCGACCGGGTGTCGGTGCTCGATGGCAGACTCTCCCTGTCCAGTCCGCCCGGCGGACCGACCCTGCTGCGTGTGGAGATCCCCTGTGACCCTGCGAGTTGAGCGGCCGCTGCGCGTCGTCCTGGCGGAGGACAGCGTGCTGCTGCGGGACGGGCTCGTCGGACTGCTGGAGCGCTGCGGTCACCAGGTCGTCGCGGCCGTGGGGGACGCCGAGGCGCTGGTCGCGGCCGTCGGGGAGCACGACCCGGACGTGGTCGTGACGGACGTGCGGATGCCGCCCGGATTCCAGGACGAGGGCCTGCACGCGGCCGTACGCCTGCGCCAGGAGCGCTCCACGCTGCCCGTGCTGGTCCTCAGCCAGTACGTGCAGCGCCGGTACGCCGCCGAGCTGCTGGATTCCGGCGACGGCACGGGCGTCGGCTATCTGCTCAAGGACCG
>NZ_JBEOXI010000139.1:0-21683 GCF_040296465.1 Streptomyces sp. NPDC002130 | reverse complement strand
GGAGCGTCGGGGGCCGACAGCCGGACACCGGCGGGGGTCGCCCCCTCCCCTACGAAGTCCGCGTCACCGCAGGTCGAGTCGCAGGCGCCCCTGATGCTGACCCCGGAGAGTTCGCTGAGCTTCCAGAAGCCGTTCATGCGGGACGACCGCAAGGGGGACATCCGCTTCGACTGCAAGGATGCCGGCTGCGCGGTGGAGAGCGACACCAGCGTGTTCCTTCAGCTCTTCGGCAAGTCGGGGGCCACCCTCGACGAGTGCCGGCTGATGCTCGCCAGTGCCGACCGCCACCGCTGGACCCTGGCCGGGGCAGCCGCCGGCACCGAAATCTGCGTCAAGCACAAGAACGGGGACATCGCCCTGCTCGTGCTCCAGACGAAGTCGACGGCGCTGCCCGACATCGCCTTCCTGCAACTGGACATGACGATCTGGCGAGACGCCGCCTAAAGCCCGAACAGCCCCGGATCCGACGCCAGCTTCTTGAAGACCTCGGCGGGATCGGCGACCAGCCTGCGCTTCTCCAGGTCCAGGATCCCGCCGACCGCCGTGATCTCCGCGGCCACCGTGCCGTCGGACTTCACGACGGTCTGCTCGATCCGGAACGTCCTTCCGCCACCCCACTCGAAGGCGCAGGTCACCGCGACCTCATCGCCCGCGAGCAGCTCGCGTTTGTAGCGGATGGTCGTCTCCAGGGCGACCGGGCCCACGCCGCTGCCGATGAGGGCGGACTGGCTGATCCCCGCGGCCTGGAGCAACGACCAGCGGGCGTGCTCCGCGTAGTTCAGGTAGACCGCCTGGTTGAGGTGCCCCTGCACGTCCGTCTCGTATCCACGGACGGTCACAGGGACGGAAAACGGCTCGCTCACGGCTTTCCCTTCTCGCACCGGATCTCTCCCACCGGACTCTCGTGCACTGCACAACGATCCACCGATCTTGGCATGCTCATCACGCCCGGCGCGGCGAAGCCAGCAGATACCGGTTCCCGGTGCGCGGCTCGCGGTGCTCGCTCACCTGCCAGCCTGCCTCCTCCAGGGTGGCCGCGCAGGCCCGCAGCGCCTCGCCGTCCGGCTCGTGGACGGCGACGGCCTCCGGCTGTGGGGTCTCCCGTACGCGGTAGCCCCCGCCCTCCTGCCCCGCCGGAGCGTGCCCGGCCGCCTCCAGGGCCAGCGCCGCGGCCCGCACCAGATGCGTACGCTCCCAGCCGCACGGCCGGTCCACGTCCCCGCCCGGGTTGGTCATCCGGCGCAGCTCCAGCAGCCCCTGCCAGGCGCTGTGCACCTCACGGCGCCGGGCGGGCCCGGCATCCGCAGGGGCCTCCTCGCCGCCGGCGCGCGCGGCGAACACGCCCGTCGACGCGGGGGCCTGCGCGGACCCGGCTGCCTCGGGCACCTGTGTGATGCCCTGCCGCACCCGGTGCCCCTCCGGCGTCAGGAAGTGATCGTGCGGCGGCCGGGGGTGCCGGAAGGCGAGACCCCGCTTCACCAGTGCGGTGAGCTGCGACTCCGTACCACGGAGCCGCCCGGTGACGGGATCGGCGGCGTCGATGACACGCCGCTGCGCGACGGTCGGCGGTCGGGTCACGGCGCGCTCCTTCCGGGCGAGGGCGTGGGACGGCCGTACGAGGGCGTACGACAGCAGCACGGGGGCCGTACGGATCACCGGCCCTCGCTTCGAAGGCTACGACGGGGGTCTGACATTCACCCGGCGATCACCGGACCCTGCCGACCCCACCGGCAGACCCGTCGCCCACCACCCCGGTCAGCCCCACTCCCCGCCTTCACACCCCTGGCAAGCCCTGCACCGACTGCGCCAGTTGACCGACCGCCACCACCAACGGCGTCACCGGCTGGACGAATTCGTCGAGGCGGGTCAGGGCCCGGCGCAGGACCGTCGGCTGAGGTTCGGGTTCTTCGAGTTCCTCGCGCAGACGGCGCAGTTCCCTGGCTGTGGCCTCGGGGTCCGTCAGGGCCGCGCGGTGTTCCTCCAGCAACCGCTCGACGACCGCCAGGAGTTCGGCCGTACGCTCGGCATCCTGCGGCTGGAAGGAGACGGAGCCGGAGAACGCCCGCGCGCCGTGGCCGACGGCCTGGTTGCCGACGTAGTGCGTGCCGCCGCTGATCATGACGCCGTTGTTGACCGGAGGGTCCTGGCGTGCGTCGTCGCCCATCATGGGGCCTCCTCCTGCTTGCTCCTATTTGGCGGAACCGCCGACGGCACCCGGCACCGCGGCGCCCGGCTGACCGGGGACGTTCTGCGTGGCGGTCGCGCCCGTGCCGATCGCCTGGTTGCCGATGATGCTCGTGCCGCCCTGCTGGATGAGCCCCTGGTTGAGGATGGTCTGCTGCTGGGCGCGGAAGTCGGTCGTGTCGTAGCCGCGCGCGTCGAGGAACCCGCGGACCGCGGCGAGGGTGTGGCGCTCCACCGCGGAGGTGATCCGCATGGCGTCCACGACCTGGAAGTAGTTGTGGTAGTTCGGGCTCAGCGCCAGCTCCCGGACGCTCAGCCGTGCCCCGAAGTCGTAGACCGGGTCCTGGTCCAGCGCCTTGAGCTCGTCCACCATCCGTCTGCTGTGCCGCTCCTCGAAGCGGGCCTGCCGCATCGCCCGGAAGGGCGCGGCGAAGAAGTCCTTCCTGGTGTGGGCGACGGCGTCCAGCAGGAGCCCTCGCCGCGCGGCGGGGGAGAGCGGCCCGCGCAGCCGGTCCACCACGTGATACTCGGCGCGCACCGGCCCGAGCACGTGGTTGCTGCAGTGCAGGTGGAGCGTGCGCCCCGTGGTGGACAGGTGCAGGAACACGCTCGGCACCACGTCCCCGCCCCACAGCGGCACATGCACCGCCAGACAGTGGCGGACCGCC
The DNA here is from genome assembly GCF_040296465.1 of Streptomyces sp. NPDC002130. Classification (NCBI taxonomy): domain Bacteria; kingdom Bacillati; phylum Actinomycetota; class Actinomycetes; order Kitasatosporales; family Streptomycetaceae; genus Streptomyces; species Streptomyces sp. NPDC002130. The sequence goes on along the minus strand of NZ_JBEOXI010000139.1, from coordinate 18,831 downwards.
CCCGTGGGACGCTCCATGATCCGCCCGATCTCGTCGGCGGGCAGCCGCGCGGCCGGCGCGAGCCCGGAGTCCCTGATGAACCGCTCGTCGTCGCCGACGCTCGTGCCGCTCGCCAGGACCCGGTCCTCGACGACGAGGGATCCGAGGGCCTCCGCGACGTCCGCCGCCCCGTCGGCCGTGCCGCGCGCGGCGGTCGCCCGCAGCAGCGCGCGGACGTGGTCGACGAGTTCGGTGACGGTGAACGACTCCGGCGCGGCGCGTCGCGGCATCCCGCCGACGGGGTCGCCCGCGGGCAGCAGCGGCACGGCGAGCGACCACTGCGAGGCGGCCGCCGAGTAACCGATGAAGGGTGTGTATCCGCTGTAGACGGTGACGTTCCCGTCCTGCGCCTCCCCGATGGCCGCGAGCCGCTCGGCCATCCACGTGCGTCGCGGCACGGTCGGCCGGGGCTGCCGCGCGAACGCCTCGCGCGTCATGGTCGTGCGCAGCAGCCGGTCGACGTCGAGATCATGGCGTACGACGGTGACGTACGCGAAGGCCACGGCCGCGACCGACAGCAGCACCGCCGGCACCCCGGCCAGGTAGGCGCCCAGCAGCCAGCTCACCAAGCCGGGTGCGGGCAGCGCCGACAGGAGGACGCCGAAGGCGACGGCGACGAGCACGGTGACGGCGGCCGTGACGGCGGCGCCCGCCAGCACCCCGCCCGGGGGCTGGTGGCGGCCGCGGGTGGCCAGGCTCGGCCGGCCGCCGACCCGCCCGGTGGCCGACAGGAGCAGGCCGACGAACACCAGCCACAGCGGCGCGAACACGGTCACGACGGCGAAGGCGCAGGTCAGCCGCAGATCGCGGCGGTGCCGCAGTTCCTGGGCGGTCAGACAGTGGCGCACCACCGTCACCAGGTCGACGCCGGGTGAGGGCGCCACGGCCCCCGCCTCGTCGGCCAGGAGGTCCTCCACCACCCGCTCGGCGAAGTCCTCGTCGACGTAGGCCGCGGCGCACAGGTACCGGGTTACGTCACCCGGCGTGCTCCCGACCGGCATGTGGACCGGCGCGGTCGTCATGCCGAGCCCTCCCTCTCTCCAGCGGCGGAGCGGCGCCGTGACGGCGCCGACGGAGCTCCTGGCGCGCGCCCCCGGCGCACCGGCGGTCAGGAGCGCGAGCAGCACGCCCGCCACCAGGCCGAACAGCAGGCCGCTGGGCAGCAGGTAGTCCAGCATCATGTCGTTCGGAGCCAGCTTCACCTCGGGGACGAAGGCCGTGTGCAGGCCCCACCACAGGAGGCTGGACGCCAGCGAGACCGCCATGCCCGCGACGAGACAGCGGATCCACCCGGCCTTGCCGCGGGCCGACATCCGCCACAGGAAGAAGGCGAGCCCGGCGAGCAGGAACAGGACGGCGAGGTCGTTCACCACCAGGGCGGACGTGGTCCCGTACCGATAGGAGGAGGTGTCCCAGCGGGGCACGAACGCCGCCTCGAAGAGCCGGCGCAGGGTCGTGCTGCCGGACCCCTCGACGTAGAACTTCCGCTCGTACCGGTCCCGGAGGGGCCCCTGCACCCACGGGCTGCCCAGCAGGCCGAGGCTCAGGACCAGCAGCGCGAGACGGCCGTGCAAGGACGACGGCGTACCCGACAGACGCCGACCAGGCATGAACATCTGGGGTTCCCCCATCCCCGATCCCCCGGCCCCCCGATCAGTGGCCGCACTCTATGGCATCCCCGCTCCCCCCGACCATGAATCCCGGCAACACCATCAGCTACTGCCGGTATCCGCTCAGGAACCGCCCGATCCGCCCGATGGCCGCCTCCAGGTCCTGCGCGTGCGGCAGGGTCAGGATGCGGAAGTGGTCCGGCGTCGGCCAGTTGAAGCCGGTGCCCTGCACGACCTGGATCTTCTCCCGCAGCAGCAGGTCCAGGACGAACTTCTCGTCGTCGTGGATCTTGTGGACCTTGGGGTCGAGGCGCGGGAAGGCGTACAGGGATCCCTTCGGCTTCACGCACGATACGCCGGGGATCTCGTTGAGCTTCTCCCAGGCCACGGTGCGCTGTTCGTGCAGCCGGCCGCCGGGCGCGGTCAGTTCGCGGATGGACTGCCGGCCGCCGAGCGCGGCCTGGATGGCGTACTGCGCGGGTGCGTTGGCGCACAGTCGCATGGAGGCCAGCATGGTGAGGCCCTCCAGGTAGTCCTTCGCGTGCTGCCGCGGCCCGGTCACCACCAGCCAGCCGGAGCGGAAGCCCGCCACGCGGTAGGTCTTGGACAGCCCGCAGAAGGTGAGGACCACCAGGTCGGGGGCGAGCGCGGCGGCCGAGTGGTGCACGGCGTCGTCGTAGAGGATCTGGTCGTAGATCTCGTCGGCGAAGACCATGAGGCCGTGCCGCCTGGCGAGGTCGAGGATGCCCTCGACGATCTCCTTGGGGTAGACCGCGCCGGTGGGGTTGTTCGGGTTGATGATCACGACTGCCTTGGTGCGGTCGGTGATCTTCGACGCCATGTCGTCGAGGTCGGGATACCAGTCGGCCTGCTCGTCGCAGAGGTAGTGGACCGCCTTGCCGCCCGCGAGGGTCGTCACCGCCGTCCAGAGGGGGAAGTCCGGGGCGGGGATGAGGATTTCGTCGCCGTCCTCGATGAGTGCCTGGACGGCCATCGACACCAGTTCCGAGACGCCGTTGCCGAGGAAGACGTCGTCGACGCCGACCTCCAGGCCGAGCGTCTGGTAGCGCTGGGCCACGGCCCGGCGGGCGGAGAGGATGCCGCGCGAGTCGGTGTAGCCGTGCGCCTGCGGCAGCATCCGGATCATGTCCTGGAGGATCTCGTCCGGCGCCTCGAACCCGAAGAGCGCCGGATTGCCGGTGTTCAGGCGCAGCACGCTGTGCCCTGCCTCCTCCAGCGCGTTGGCGTGCTCGATGACCGGGCCGCGGATCTCGTAACAGACCTCGCTGAGCTTGCTCGACTGCCGGAACTCCATGCGCGCCTCTCCTCTGCCGAACCGTGTTGCTTGGTTTTACCAAGTACGCGCTTGGAAAGTCCAACAACTTGTCTAGACTGCGTCGCATGCCACCTCGCCGAAGCTACGACCAGTACTGCTCCGCCGCCCGCGCGCTCGACGTCGTCGGTGACCGCTGGACCCTGCTGATCGTCCGGGAGCTCCTCGCCGGCCCCCGCCGCTACACCGACCTGCATGCGGACCTGCCCGGCGTCAGCACCGACGTACTCGCCTCGCGGCTGAAGGACATGGAGCGCGACGGCCTCGCGACCCGGCGCCGGCTGCCGCCGCCCGGTGCGGCCTTCGTCTATGAACTGACGGTACGTGGACGGCAGTTGCTACCCGTGCTGCAGGCGCTGGGGGAGTGGGGGCAGCCCGAGCTCGGGGAGCGCCGGGCGACGGACGCGGTCCGGGCGCACTGGTTCGCGCTGCCCCTGTTGCGCCTGCTGGACGGCGAAGGACTCGTCGAAGTCCGTCTGGAGGAAGGCCTGTTCCATCTGTACGCCGGTGCCGAGGACGGGCCCGTGTACGGCGACGGGCCCGCCCCCGGGGAGCCGGACGCCCGGCTGGTCCTGGACACCGGCACCTGCACGGCCATCGGCCGCGGGGAGTTGAGCCTCGCCCGGGCCGTGCGTGAACGGCGGGTCGAGGTGAGCGGCGAGGGCACGCTCGCCAAGGCGCTGCGCGAGACTTGAGAGAAGGCCCGCTGGCAGCGGGCCTTCTGAGGGGCGATCAGGTGGAGATCGACCGGGTGCGGTCGATCAGGTGCGAGTCGACCGAGTGCGGCCCGATCAGGTAAAGGCCAATAGGGGCCGACAAGGGCCGACCGGTGAGGGCGATCAAGTACGACCGGTCAGGCGCCCGGCGGCACCCGGGACGGCCGGCCCGTCCCGCGCGTCAGCGCGTACCCGCCGACGCCCGCCAGCGCGGCCAGGATCCCGCCGACCGCGGTCCACACCCACCGGTCCGACCACCAGCCGGACGTCCAGCCGTCCTCGGGTTCGAGACCGGCGAGCACCGCCGCGTCCTCCCGCTCCTCCTCGGGCTTCGAGGCGATCCCCGGCACCAGCGGCTCGGCGAGCGAGCCGTCCACCGCCGCGGAACCGCCGATGTCCTCGGAGTCCACCCGTATCCCGGTGTCCACCGGGAGGCCGAGGTCGGCGGTGGCGACGCCGGTGGCCGTCAGCCGGACGTAGTAGGTGCCCGGCAGCGGGTCGTCGGCCCACGGCTCCGACCAGGCCCGGACCGTGCGCAGGACACAGGCCAGCTCCACGGAGGACGTGTCCGCCCCCGCGGTACGCGTCTGCGCCCCGTACTGGCAGGCCTGACGGCGGCGCAGACCGTCGTAGACGTCGATCTGCCAGGTCTGGGAGGCGTGGGTCTCCGGAAGCTTCACCGTCGCCCGGACCGTGGGGCGCTGCCCGGTGTCGGCCGGGAACGACCAGTACAGGTAGTCACCCGTGGAGCCGCTCGCCGTGGCCTGCTGCCCCTGCTCGATCTCCGTCGCCGTGCGGAACGACGTACCGGCCTGTGTGGGGGCCGACGCCTCGTCCTGCGACGGGCTCGGCGAGGCGTCGGCCGCGGCGGGGCCGGCCGCCACTCCGAGGGTCAGCAAGGCCGCGCTCAACGCTCGTACCGCTCGCATCAGTTGGTCCTCCAGACCGCGATCCGCCAGCGCGACAGCCAGCCCCAGACGACACCGGCGAGGAAGCCGGCGAGGATCAGCACGCCGAGCAGCCACCAGCCGCGGCCGAGGCCGAAGGCGGCCACGTCGCCCGCCCGGCTCGGGGCGTCCACGACGTCCACCGTCAGCTCCAGCGGCAGACCGGGCGTGGTCTTCACGCCGGAGGCCGCCGAGAAGGAGTGCGAGACGCCGAGGCAGACCGCCTCGGCGGGCGCGTCCTCGTCGTCGCTCCCGGCCTTCGGGTAGCGCAGGCCCGTCGAGATCACGTCCGTACGGCCGTCGCCCGCCGCCTCGCCGCGCACGATCTCGCGGCCCTTCGACGTGACGGCCCGCATCAGCACGCCGTAGCCGGGGTTCACCGCCCGGTCCGCGGCGACGCTCACCGAGGCGCGCAGCTCCTGACCCGGCCGCACGTCCACCCGGTACCAGCGCTGCTGCCCGAACTCCTCCCGGTCGGTGTACAGGCCCGACTTCAGCGTCGGCGCCCCGGCACACCGGTCGGCGCCCTCGGCCGGCACCGGCGTCACCACCGGATCGGCCGCCCGGTCCACCAACTGGTTGACGCGGTCGGTGAGTTCGTCCTGGTGCTCGACCGAGGTGTAGGTGCCGCCGGTGGCCTCGGCGATGCAGCTCAGCTGCCTGCTCAGCTTGGCGGTCGGCACCAGACCCAGGGTGTCGATGGTCAGGCCGATGCCCTTGGCCGCGATCTCGCGGGCCACCTCGCACGGGTCGAGCGGGGCGCAGGTGTCCTCACCGTCGCTGATCAGCACGATGCGCTTGGAACCGTCGCCGCCGTCCAGGTCACCGGCCGCCTTCAGCAGGGCAGGGCCGATCGGCGTCCAGCCCGTCGGGGTGAGGGTGGCGACGGCCGTCTTGGCCTCGGTGCGGTCGAGCGGGCCGACCGGGTAGAGCTGCGCGGTGTCCTTGCAGCCCGTCTTCCGGTCGTCCCCCGGGTAGTTCGCGCCCAGGGTGCGGATGCCGAGTTCGACCTCCTCGGGCGTCGCGTCGAGCACCTCGTTGAACGCCTGCTTCGCGGCGGCCATCCGCGACTGTCCGTCGATGTCCCGGGCCCGCATCGAGCCGCTCACATCGAGGACGAGGTCGACCTTGGGGGCGTCCTGGCCCGTGGGTTCGCCGGCGACCGCCCCGGCCGGGAAGGCGAGCCCGGCCGTCAGCGCGGCGAGCAGGGCACAGACCCCCACCGCCAGCCGTGTTCTTGTGATCATCGCCGGATCCTAATGATCACCCCGCTCCGGTTCCAAAAGCGGGTTTCACCGCAGGGGGTTGGGCAGTTCCGCCCACTGGTCCCCGGGCGTCTGCGGCGAGAGCCGCATCAGCGTCAGCGCCTTCGTGGGCAGCGGATCCGCGCACAGTGCCGCGAGGTCGGGGGTGCGCGGCAGGTCCCGTACGGCCGTCTCCAGCGCCGCGCCGAGCGCCGGGCCCGACCCGGCGGTGCCGGCCAGCGCGCCCGCCACGAGCGAGCCGAACAGCTTGCGGCGCAGCACGCGTTCGTCGTCCGTGACCATGCGGGCGGGCAGCTCGGGCACCTCGATGCCGTGCCGGGCCAGGCGGGCCGGGCTGACGCGGATGTCGGCCAGGTCGCGATAGACCAGCCGCACCGGGTCGCCCGCCGCAGAGAGGACCACCAGGAGGTTCTGGCCGTGCGCCTCCAGGGCCACGCCCAGCTCCAGCAGCCGCAGCCCGACCGTGAGCGTGAGCCGCGCGAAACCGGCCAGCCAGGCGGGGGAGCGAGGCAGGCCGGTGGTCGCGAGCGCCGCCACCGGCAGGACCCGTTCACCGCTGCCCGCGTACGCCTGCGGCGACTCCCGCAGGACGGCCGCGAAGTCGGGGGACCCGGCCGCCGCGGCGCCCAGGGTGCGGGTCACGTGCAGCAGGCCGTCCGTGCGCGCCGCCGGTGTCGCGGCGAAGTCCGACAGCACCGCCGAGGCGGCGACCGAGGGCAGGGAGATGTCCCGCACCGAGGACGTCAGCCGAGCGCTCAGCGAGGTCTTCACCTGCGGCCCGCCGGGCAGGGCCAGCGTCCGCAGGGACATCAGCGGATGCGCGGGGCGCCGCTCCTCGCACGTCCGCTTCAGCACGTGCGCCGCCTGCCACGGATGCACCGGCAGCACCACACGCCCCCCGTCCCGCAGCTCGTCCGGCCACACGCCCGTCACCAGGCACTCCACCGCCCGCACCGGCACCAGGCCCAGCTCCACGACCGGCCGGTGCTCGGGCCCGTAGGCCAGCTGCTCGGCCACCGAGAAGCCGGGCCGGGACCGGCACGTCGGATGGAACGGGTGCCCGTCGACGATCCGCTGCTCCCACTCCCAGTCGCTTAGCGGCCAGTCCTCCCGCTCACCCTCCTGCCCCGCCCGCGACAGGGCCAACGAGGCGACACTGTGCCCGAGTTCGGCCGCGAAGGAAGCGGAGTGCGGTACGGCGAGGTCCGTCATCAGCCGCGCCGGATCCGCGTACGCCGTCTCGTCCAGCCGTACGGCGGTGACGTACGCGCCGGTCGCGTACGGGTCCGGCCGGGGGCCGTGCAGCCGTCGGCCGTCGGACAGGGACAGCGTCAGACCGTCCCGGTCCTGCTCGGCGCGGGTGACCCAGGGCAGCCGATCGTGGGCGAGACCGCGCCACAGCCGGGACAGCACGGCCGCCCGGGCGCCGGGCAGTTCGGCCTCGTACCGCGGCAGGAGCCCCGGCCGTACGACGGACAGCTCGTCGGCGACCTCGGCCTCGGCGGTGGGGGGACGGTGCACGGGCGGCTCCTCGGGTACGAATAGGGGCGTCACAGCGGAATGGCGACGACCGACATACTGATCATCTCCGCCCGGAACGCTGGAACGACCATAGGGACGAGTGGAACGCGTGGACCTCATGCCCCCGCCCGCCGACGACGACTCGGCCCACGGTGACGACCCGGCCACCGGAGCCGTTGCCGACGCATATGCCGCCGTACCCCTGCTGAACTGCCTGCTGCGGGAGGTCGCCCGCCCGGTGCGCCGGGAGGGCGACCGTCGTGTCCACCGGCTGCCCGGCGGGGACCGTCTGCTGCGGGTGCGCGGGACGCGGCGGCCCGCCGAGCCGGAGATCGAGGTCGCGGGCGCCTGGCACCGCGTCGGCCACACCGAGCTGGTCAAGCTCGTCGCCGAGGAACTGCGCCGGCACACCGGGGTGTCCAACCACGAACTGCCCGCCGAGATGCTCGACAGCCGCGACGCCGTGGCCGCCCTGCTCGCAGCCCGGGCCCGGGCCACCCCGCCCGACGACCTCTACCTGCGCTCCGAACAGTCCCTCCTGACCGGCCACACCCACCACCCGGCCCCCAAGGCACGCGGGAGCGGCCCCACAGCCCGCTGGCTGCCGTACGCGCCCGAGGCGTACGCCCGCTTCCCGATCGTCCTGCTGGGGCTGCGCGAGGACACCGTCGTCGAGGACGGCGACACCTCCGCCCTCGATGCCCTCGGCACCGCCCCGCCCGGCTACCGGCTGCTCCCGGCCCACCCCTGGCAGCTCGATCTCGCCGCGCAGGAGCTCGCCGGGGCCTTCGCGGACGGCAGGCTGATCCGGCTCGGCACCACCGCCTCCGACGCCTGGCCCACGGCCGCGATCCGCACGCTCTACACGCCCGAGCGGGACCTCTTCCTCAAGTTCAGCCTGGACGTGCGCATCACCAACGACATCCGCCGCCTGTGGCGCCACGACCTGCTCGCCCTGCGCAGGACGGACGCGGCCGTGTGCGCCGCCTTCGAGACGTTCGGCGGGCCCTCCGCCTGGCTCGGCGACCGCGGCTACCGCACCGCCGACTTCGCCTTCGAGGCCCTGGCCGTCCTCGTCCGCGACGGTTTCGCCGGCCGCCTGCTGCCGGGCGCAGTCCCGGTGCTCGCCGCCGGTCTCGTCGAGGGCTTCGACGGCAGCCCGCTCGACCGCGCCGCCGACCCCGGGGTCTGGTGGGCGGCGTACCTGGCCCAGGTCGTGCCCCCGGCGCTGACGGCGTTCGCCGAGCACGGTGTCGTCATCGAGGCGCACCTGCAGAACACGCTGGTCGCCGTGGACGCCGACGGGCTGCCGGTGCAGGCGCTGTACCGGGACGCCGAGGGCGTGAAGCTGCTGCCCGACGTGACGCGGCAGACCGGCTGGGAGCGGCTCGTGTACTGCCTGGTCGTCAATCACCTCATCGAGATCGCCGGCGCCCTCACCGAACGGCACCCGGCGTTCGACCCCTGGCCCGCCGCCCGCCGGGAACTCGCCCGTCACGACCTCCCCGAGATCCGCGCCCTGCTCACCTCGCCGACCCTCCCCGCGAAGACCAACCTGCTGCTGCGCTGGACCGGCGCGGACGGCGCCGACGCCCGTTACCGTCCGCTGCCCAACCCGCTCAGGGAAGGGACCTGACCCGCCGGGCCCGGCGACCGCGTGACATGATCATCACCACGCGCAGAGAGGGAGGGACAGGCATGTCCGCGACGCCGGATGCAGGGGTCCCCTGCCGCATCGTCGTCTGCCGGGACTGCTGCTGCGGCACCCGCAAGATCAGAGGCGTCGATCACGCGGCCCAGACCGAGCGCCTGCGCGAGGCCGCGCCGGTGCGCGTCTCCGACTGCCTCGACGTCTGCGACCAGGCCAACGTCGTCGTCGTCCAGCCGTCCGCCGAGGGCCGGGCCGCCGGGGGCCGTCCGGTGTGGCTGGGGCTGGTCAACGACCCGGCCGCCACCGAGGACGTCGTCTCCTGGGTGCGGGCGGGCGGCCCCGGCGTCGCGCCGGTGCCCGAGATCCTCGACCTGTACGTCTTCAGCCCGCACACGAAACGCGCCGCCGGCAGCTCATGAAGCAGGGCTCGCGAAGCAGGGCTCATGACACGGACCGCACGGCACGGCCGGCGTGACAGGAGCCTCATGACTCCGCCGCCGGCACGCAGAGCACCGGCACGCTGGACAGGTGCAGCAGCTTGTGCGGCGTCGAGCCCAGCAGCGCACCGCGCACCGGGCTCTCGCCCCACGTGCCCACCACGATGACCCGGGCGCCATGGCGGGCCGCGGCCTCGATCAGCGCCTGCGCGGGCCGTTCGTCGATGAGCTCCACCGACGTCCGCACCCCGGCCTCGTCGGCCACCCGGACCGCGTGGGAGAGGGCGGTGCTGCCGGCCTCGCGGACCGCCTCGTGATGAGCGCCGTACTCCTCGCCCGTGACGCCGGGGGCGGCGACGCCGTGGACGATCACCAGGGGTTCGTCGTACGCGGTCGCCACCTCGATGGCGACGCGCAGCGCGCTCAGGGCGCCCGGGGACTCGTCGTAGCCGAGGACCACCGACATGTTCAGGACTCCTTGCCGTCGACGAGGTCCGGGTCGACCACGCTCGGGTGTTCCGACCAGAAGGCGGGCGCCAGCAGCCGCCACACGACCATGAGGACCACGCCCGCGACGACGATGCCGATGCCGATGACGAGCGGCGGACCGAGCCCGAACCACGAGACGCCGCTGTAGGAGTTCTCGGGGTCGGACATGTCCGCCACGGATTCCACCAGCAGCCACGCCAGCAGCCCCGCGCCGATCAGCGGTCCGAGGCCGATCAGGAAGAAGTTGCGGGCGCTGCGGGTCAGTTGGCGGCGGTAGTACACCGCGCAGGCGAGACCCGTGAGCGCGTAGTAGAACGCGATCAGCAGGGACAGCGCGGTGAGCGAGTCGAAGAGGGCGTTCTCGCTGATGTGGAAGAGGACGAGGTACCAGGCGATGGCGATGCCGGCGACCCACCAGGTGCTCACGTCGGGGGTGCGGAAGCGCGGGTGGATGCGGCCGAAGTGCGCGGGCAGCGCGTGCCGGCGTGCCATGGACAGACCCGTGCGCGACGCCGGGATGATCGTCGTCTGCGTGGAGGCGAGCGCCGACGTCGAGACGGCGAGGAGGACGACCCAGTCCCAGCCGCCCATCGCCTCCTCGGCGAGCAGGGCGAAGATGAACTCCTCCTCCGCCGCGTTCTCGGCGAGGTAGTCCGTTCCGGCGTAGGCCACGACCGCGAAGGCGACCGCGAGGTAGGTCACCAGCAGCAGCACGGTCGACCAGACGGCCGCCCTGCCGGGGGCGGTGGCCGAGTCCTCGACCTCCTCGGTGAGGTTGACCGCCGACTCCCACCCCCAGTAGATGAACACACCCAGCAGCAGGGACGCGGTCAGTGACGCCCCGCCGGCTCCGAACGGGTCGAGCCAGCCGAACTCCGGATCGACGGCGTCGAGGGTGCCGGTGTCGGCGTAGACGCGGTAGAGCGCCACCACGGCGAAGGCGAGCAGGCAGGCGACCTGGGCCAGGATGAGGACGTTCTGCACCTTGGCCGAGATCTCGGTGCCGATCACGCAGACGGCCGTCATCACCAGGATGAGCAGCACCGTCAGAACCTGGCGCACCGCGTCGTTGTCGGCCCAGCCGTCCAGGCCCACGGCGAGCAGGAAGAACGTCACGGCGACGTCCGCGAGCGACCCGACGACCAGGACGCCCGTCATGGCGATGGCCCAGCCGCCCAGCCAGCCCGCCCACGGCCCCATGGCCCGGGTGACCCAGGAGAACGTCGTGCCGCAGTCCTGGTCGACCTTGTTGAGGTAGTAGAACGCCGACGCGATCAGCAGCATGGGCACGAACGACGCGAGCATCACCCCGGGGGCGTAGATGCCCACCAGCGCCACGATCGGCCCGATGACCGCCGCCACGGAGTACGCGGGGGAGGTCGCGTTGAGCCCGATGACCAGGGCGTCGAGGAACCCGATCGCATTGGGTTTCAGGCTCGCCTCCGGGGGCGGGCCCGGGTCCGTGATGTCCTTGGCCATGCTCCCTCGCTCCCGTTGTGTGTGCGTCCATACAACAGGCACTTCAGGGGCAATTTAACTATTGATGCCCCTTTCGGGCGTCATGCCGCTTTCCGGCCGCAGACCAGCAGGTGCAGGAAGTACGGCGTGCCGATCACCGCCGTCATCAGCCCGGCGCCCAGCTGGGCCGGGGCGATGACGGTGCGGCCGATCAGGTCGGCCGTGCAGACCAGCGCCGCGCCGAGCAGGACGGCGACCGGTACGACCCGCCCGTGCCGCCGGCCCACGAGGGCGCGGGCCGCGTGCGGCGCCACCAGGCCCACGAAGCCGATCGTGCCGGCCGAGGCGACGGCGGTCGCGGCGAGCAGCACGCCCGTCACGAGGAAGCCCAGCCTGGCCCGCGGCAGTCCGAGACCCAGCAGCCGCGGGGTGTCCTCGTCCAGGGAGACGAGGTCCAGCTCGGTGCGCCGGGCGAACGCGACGGCCAGGCCCAGCGCCAGCACGAGCGCGACGGGCAGCCCGCCCGTACGTCGAACCGGACAGCCAGGTCAGCGCCTTGACGGCGTTGAACGGGTCGGTGAGCACGATGAGCAGGCTGATCAGGGCCGTGGAACCGGCCGCCATGCCGATGCCGACGAGGACCAGCCGGTTCTGCCGGTAACCGCCCCGCGCGGAAAGACCGAAGACGATGGCCGAGGCCAGTGCCGCGCCCCCGAAGGCCGCGCCCGCGACCCCCCAGGAACCGGCCGCGGGCACGGTGGTGACGAGCAGGACGGCGCCGAGCGCGGCACCGCCGGAGACGCCCAGCACACCGGGCTCCGCCAGCGGGTTGCGGGTCACGGCCTGCACCAGCGTGCCGGCCAGGGCGAGCGCCGCGCCCGCGCACAGCGCCGCGAGCACCCTCGGCACGCGGGTGTCCAGGACGAAGGAGACGGTCTGCCCGGCCCGCCCCTGCACCCAGTTGACGACATTGCCGAGCAGGAGCTTGCTGTCGCCCAGCAGGACGCCGGCCACCGTGACGCCGACGACCGCCGCGACGAGCGCGCCCACGGTGACGACGTCCGGCTCGGGATGCGCAGCCGGTCCGGCGCGTCGGCCCCGGCGGTGTCCTTGAGGTGCAGGGACGTCACCACCAGGAAGACGGCACCGACCAGGCTGGTGACGATGCCCGTCGGGACGGCGACCGCCGTGTCCGCCGGGATGAGGGCCCGCAGCAGCACGTCCGAGCCGAGCACCAGCGCGGCACCGGCCAGACCGGCGACGGGCAGGACCGCCCGGGCCCGGACGAACCCCCGGAACCGCCGGGCGAGCGGACGGACGAGCGCCGGGGCGCACAGGCCGACGAAGCCGATGGGCCCGGCGAGCGTGACGGCCGCGGCGGACAGCAGCGCGGCCGCGTCCGGACGGGACACGGACCGGGCAGCCGTCCGCCCAGGGGGTGTCCGGGCGCGCGGGCGGCGGTCAGTCGCCCGTCGTCTTGTCCACCAGCGCGCCGTACGCCAGTTGCAGCGCGTCCGCCCCGGCCAGGGCGGTGAGCGTGCCCATGGCCGTACGGGTGGCGCGCGGCCAGAGCAGCCGGCCGGCGGTCAGGGTCGAGGCGACCCAGACGCTCATGCAGAACGGGCAGGTCGCGAGCTCGCCGACGGTGTGCCTGCCCTGCTCTGGCTGCGCCTCCTCGTGCAGCTCGGCGGGGCCCTGCGGCCCGACGTACCGGGTGAAGGGAGCCCGCAGCGGGCTGGTCACCGACGCCTTGCTCAGCAGCCGGCTGAGCCGGAACGTGGCCACCGACGTCAGGACCACGTCCCACGGCTCGGGGCGCTCGGGCAGCGGGCGCCCGCTGCGCCGTACCACCGTGGTCCAGGCCGCCGTGTAGGCCGCGAAGCCCGCCATGGCCGCGAGATAGCCGCCCAGCGGGCGGTCGTGCCCCGCCGCATAGTCCTGGCGGGTGCGCCGGAGCGCTCCGCGCAGCCGGCGCGCAAGGCGGCTGTCAGTCATGGTCGCCGTGCCCATGGGCAGCCCCCGATCGTGTCGTGTTCCCCTGTCCCTGTCCGGCCGGCTCCCCGCCGTTCTGGTGACGCAGCCGCACCTCGACGTACCCGCCGGTGATCCGCGTCTCGAAGGAGGGCTGGGGCGCCGTGGCCGGTCCGCGTACGTTCCAGCCGTCGGAGAGCCGGAACACGCTGCCGTGCCACGGGCACCGCACACACCCGTCCTCGACGGTGCCCTCGGACAGCGGCCCCGCGAGATGGCTGCACCGCTCGGCCAGCGCGTGGACCGCTCCGCCGGACTCGCGGACCACCAGCACCGGCACGTCGTCCACGCTGCGCCGCACCGGCTCACCGGCCGGGAACTCCTCGACGCTTCCGATCCGGTGCCAGCCCGCGGAGACGACGTTCGGGACCTCCTCGGCGTGATTGGCGCCGGAGGCCTGCCGGTAGGCCAGGTGGCCGCCCAGCATGCCCCCGACCCCGACGGCCGTGAGCCCCAGGAAGCCGTAGGCCCGGCCCGCCCCCTCGCGCCCCTTGACGCGGCAGACGAGCGAGGCGGCGTACAGGCCGACGGCCGCGGTGTTGGACAGGGCGTGCACCAGCCCGATCCGCTGCTGGGGGTGGTGCAGCTCCGCCCAGTCCACCCAGCCGGCCACGGCCGCGGGGGCCGCGGCGCCCAGCCCGACCCCGACCAGCAGCCCCGACTCGCGCGAGCGGCCGGGGCGCAGGTCCAGGACGGCCGCCGACAGCCAGCTTCCGATCGGCACCTGCACCAGCAGCGGATGCACCGGGTGCCCCAGCCACCTGCCGTGCAGCAGGTCCCGGCCACGGCCCAGGGGAAGGGCCCGCACGCCCCTGCGGAGCGTGTCGATCAGCGCGTCGGCCCTGGGCTCCCGCTCCAGACGGTCCAGCAACCACAGAACTCGGTTCTGCCGCATCACGCGGCGACGTGGGGGTGCGCTCATGCCCTGCCGGGTCCCCATCGCCACCGGCGGCAAACGGAAGCGCGGTGCCGCGGCGTCCCTGGTCAGCCGTCCACCCGCGGGGACGGCGACGGCCGGATCCGGCCGTCGCGTCGGGGGACACCCGCGCCGGTGCCCGCGGGCGCGCCGCGTTTCCGGGCAGAGCCGGCGGGCACCCGCCGCGCCATGAATCCCGGTCGCAGTCCACTGATCGCCGACAGCTCTCTCGCTCTCCTCGCCAAGGGATACGCCTGGCTGCCCGACCGGAGGCGCCGCACCACCGCTCCGCTCGTCCGCACGCGGCTCATGGGACAGCCGGTGGTCGCCCTGCACGGCCCCGAGGCGGTGCGGTTCTTCTACGACGAGCGGCACGTGGAGCGCCGGACGGCACTGCCCGGGCCGGTGCTGAGCACGCTCTTCGGGCACGGAGCCGTGCACACCCTGGACGGGCCGGACCATCGCGTGCCCAAGGAGATGTTCCTGTCCCTGCTCACCGGGGCGGAGGCGGTGGCAGGTCTGGTGGACCGCGTCGCCGCGGAGTGGGACGAGGCGGTGGAGTCGTGGTCCGGCCGCCGGGTCGTGCTGTTCGACGAGACGAGCCGCGTGCTCACCCGGGGCGTGTGCCAGTGGGCCGGACTCACCGTCGAGGACGCCGGCCCCCTGGCCCGGGACCTCGTCGCCATGGTCGACGGTTTCGCCAGTCCTGGCCCGCGCCACTGGCGGGCCCGCCGGGCGCGGGCCCGCTGCGAGGCCTGGATGGGGCGCCTGGTCGAGGACGTACGGGCAGGGGCCGCCAGCGCACCGGCCTGGTCGGCGCTGGAGGGGATCGTCCGGCACCGGGACGCCGACGGCCGGCTCCTCGACCCGCACACGGCCGCGGTCGAACTGCTCAACGTCGTCCGCCCGACGGTCGCGGTGTGCTGGTTCGTCACCTACGCCGCTCACGCACTGCGCCTCAGGCCCGATCTGCGGGACCTACTGACCGGCGACGATCCCGCCCACGCCGTGGCTTTCGCCCACGAGGTGCGGCGCTTCTATCCCTTCGCGCCCTTCGTCGGCGGCCGGGCCGTCACCGATCTGGAGTGGCGGGGCGAACCGATCCCGTCCGGCACGCTGATCCTGCTCGACCTCTACGGGCAGAACCACGACCCCGACCTCTGGGACGACCCCTACACCTTCGAACCGCAGCGTTTCCTCCAGCGGCCGCCTCACGCCGACGAACTGATCCCTCAGGGCGGCGGCGACCGTGAAACCGGTCACCGCTGCCCCGGCGAGGACGTCACGATCGCCCTGCTGCGCGCCCTCGGGCCACGGCTGGCCCTGCTGGAGTACGACGTGCCCGACCAGGACCTGCGGATCCCGCTGAACCGCATGCCGGCCCGGGTCCGCAGCGGCTTCGTCATGGACGCCGTGCGGGCACCGGCGCCCGCACGCCGACCCGCGCCTGCGACACGCTGAGGCCGATTACGTCACAGCAGGTCAGCGGGGGTTGCCGGACATTCGTACGGAAAAGTAGCGTGAGGGTCCGCTTTGGCTGGATCTTGAAAGGCACGCAGGCGTGGGACGACGCGAGAAGCCGCTGGACCCCGAGGCCGGGCCGGTCCAGCGACTCGCGCACGAGCTGCGGGGTCTGCGGGAGGCGGCCGGGAAGCCGACGTACCGGGACATGGCCCGGCGGGCGAACTACTCGACGAGCGCGCTGTCCGCGGCGGCCGGCGGTGAACACCTTCCGTCGCTGCCCGTGGTCCTGGCCTACGTCCAGGCGCTGGACGCGGAACCCGGGGTGTGGGAGGAGCGCTGGAGGGCGGCCAAGGCGGCGGCCGAGGAACAGGCCGTGGAGGAAACCGCGGAGACCGACGGGGACGCCGTTCCGCCCTACCGCGGGCTCGCGCGCTTCGAGCCGTACGACCGTGACCTGTACTTCGGGCGGGACGCGCTCGTCGGTGAGCTGCTCGACCTGGTGCGCGCACACCGGTTCGCCGCCGTGTTCGGCCCGTCCGGAAGCGGCAAGTCCTCACTGCTGCGGGCCGGACTGGTACCCGCACTGCGGGAGGCGACCGGCACCGACCGCCCGGAGGTGATCCGGGTGCTGACGCCCGGGGAGCGTCCCGCCGACACCCACGAGAAGGCGCTGGTGCCCCAGGAGGGTGAACAGGAGCAGACCGCAGCCCCGAACAGCGGCCTCGACCTGGGCGCGACCCACACGCCCGAGCCTCCCGTCCCGACGGAGAGCGCCTCCGGGGACGACACCACGGACTGCGAGAAGGCCAAGTGCATCGCGCTGACCTTCGACGACGGTCCTGCCGCCCCGGAGACGGCGACACTGCTGAAGCACCTCGCCCGCTACCGGGCGCGCGCCACCTTCTTCACGGTCGGCCAGAACGTGGCCGCCCACCCCGAACTGGTGCGCGCCGAGGCGGGGCCGGCCACGAGGTCGGCAACCACTCCTGGAACCACCCCGACCTCACCCGCCTCACCCCCGCCCAGGTCCGCTCCCAGCTGGACCGCACCAGCGCGGCTGTCAAGGCCGCCACCGGCAAGGCGCCGACCCTGTTCCGGCCGCCCTACGGCGCGGTCGACGCCACGGTGAAGGCGGCGACCACCCTCTCCCCGGTGCTGTGGGACGTCGACACCGAGGACTGGAAGTACCGCGACGCGGCCAAGGTCGCCCGGACCGTCATCGACAAGGCCGGGCGCAACGACGTCGTCCTCCTGCACGACATCCACCCCACCTCGGTGGCCGCCGTCCCCGAGATCCTGCGCACCCTGACCGCTCGCGGCTACCACTTCGTGACGGTCAGCCACCTGCGCGCGAGTCTCCGGCGCTGAAGTCCGATCGATCGACGGCCGACGGCGGCGCGTACGCGGGGTCAGCCGTCGCGGGCACGGCAGGTCGGCGACGGCCTTGTCCGGCAGGCGTCCGTCCAGGCTCCGTCGTTACTATGCTCACTTGATGCCGGAGGCCGGGGCGGGAGGCGGGACCATGGAATTCAAGGCGAGCCAGCCGTGGGGCTTCGGAGCATGTTGAGAGAGGTCACCGCGACCCGCTACGTCGAACCCCTGCGGTCCGGCGGCTCCGTCCCCGGCGTCGTCGAGGCCGACGACCTCGGCATGTACGTCGTCAAGTTCACCGGCTCCGCGCAGGGCCGCAAGGCGCTCGTCGCCGAGGTGATCGTGGGGGAGCTGGCGCGCGCCCTCGGGCTCCGCTTCCCCGAGCTGGTCCTGGTGCACTTCGACCCGGCGATCGCGGACCACGAGCCGCACCAGGAGGTGCGGGGCCTGCACGCGGCCAGTGCGGGGGTCAACCTCGGCATGGACTACTTGCCGGGCGCCCGGGACTTCACACCGGAGATCGCCCGGATCTTCCCCGTCGATCCGCTGGAGGCGGGCAGGATCGTCTGGCTCGACGCCCTGACCGTGAACGTCGACCGCACGGTCCACAGTTCCAACCTGATGGTCTGGCCCACCCTCGGCGTCGCACCCCCGCGCCTGTGGCTGATCGATCACGGCGCCGCCCTCGTCTTCCACCACCGCTGGGAAGCCACCGACCCCCGCAAGACCTACGACTTCCGGCACCACGCCCTCGGCCACCACGGCCCCGACGTCCGGGCCGCCGACTCCGAACTGGCGCCCCGGGTCACCGAGGAACTGCTGCGGCGGATCCTCGCCGAGGTCCCGGACGCCTGGCTCGCGGACGAGCCGGGCTTCGCCACCGCGGACGAGGTGCGCGAGGCCTACGTGACGTACCTCCACGCGCGCGCGGAGGCCTCCGCGGCCTGGCTGCCCACCGACTTCCCCAGCCGGGAGGAGCTCGCCGCCGAGGAGGCCCTGCGGGCGGCGAAGAACCAGCAAGGACGCCCCGCGTGGCTCAGGCAGGTGCCCGACCTGCACGGCAAGCCCGCGGCCCAGCAGGATTGGTCGGTGCACCTCGGATGACGGACGATCAGCGCGTCGAGATCGAACTGGCGGAGGACTCCCCGGGCGCCTCACGGCGGGTCGAGATCGAGTACTGCACCCAGTGCCGCTGGCTGCCGCGCGCGGCCTGGCTGGCGCAGGAGCTGCTCACGACCTTCGAGGCCGAACTGACGGAACTGGCCCTGAAGCCCGGCACGGGCGGGGTGTTCATCGTCCGCGTCGGCGACGAGGTCGTCTGGGACCGGCGCGAGCAGGGCTTCCCGGAGCCGACGGCCGTGAAGCGGGCCGTACGCGACCGAGTGGCCCCGGGCAGGACCCTGGGCCACTCGGAGCGGTAGCGGCTGTTCAGCCCTTGAGCTGCTCGTACGCCGGGAGCGTCAGGAAGTCGGCGTAGTCCTCGTCGAGGGAGACCGTCAGCAGCAGGTCGTGCGCCTGCTGCCAGTTGCCGGCCGCGAAGGCCTCCTCGGAAGGCGACCTGGCAGACCCGCACTCTCGAAAGG
>NZ_JBEOXI010000138.1:0-21761 GCF_040296465.1 Streptomyces sp. NPDC002130 | reverse complement strand
CGGGACGGCGGTCCCGCCGCGCCGCGAGGCGTCGACGTGGCCAGAGCCGCGGGTGTTTCCCAGAAGACGGTGTCCCGGGTCCTGAACGGCGAGCGATACGTCTCGGTGGACGTGCGCCGCCGGGTACTGGAGGCGGCCGACCGTCTCGGCTACCGGCTGAACAACGCGGCACGGGCCCTCGCCTCGGGGCGGTCCCGCACCATCGGCGTGGTGGCGTTGGGAACCGCCCTGTACGGTCCCGCCTCGCTGCTCCTCGGTGTCGAGCGGGCGGCGCGGGATGCCGGATACGCGTTGAGCGTGGTCAACACCCTCGAAGGTGACCAGGGCGGCGTCGGCGGCGCCGTGCAGTCACTCCTGGAGCGGGGCGTGGACGGCATCGTCGTGTCGGAGCCCATCGACGAGGACGCCGATCCGCTCACGTCGGAGGTTCCGGTACTCGTCCTCGGAGCGCCGGCCGGTACTCGTACGGGGGAGCGGACCATCGCCGCTGGGGTCGACTCCGAGGCGCTGGCCAGGGCCGCCACCGAGCACTTGCTGGACCTGGGACACCCGACGGTCCATCACCTCGCGGGACCCGAGCGGTGGTTCGCCGCCCGGGACCGGCTGGCGGGCTGGCGGCAGGCGCTCGCGGCGCGTGGTCGCGAGCAGCCCCCGGTCGCCGAGGGCGACTGGTCCGCCGCGTCCGGGTACGCGGCAGGACGTGAACTGGCCGCCAGGAACGACCTCACCGCGGTGTTCGCCGCCAATGACGACATGGCCGTCGGCCTGATCAGCGCCCTCACCGAGGCCGGGTTGCGGGTGCCCCGGGACGTCAGCGTGGTCGGCTTCGACGACATCCCGCTGGCCGCCTACGTCCGTCCGCCGCTGACGACGGTGCGCCAGCCGTTCGACGCGGTGGCCCACGAGGGGCTGCGGCTGCTCGTCCACGCCATCGAGAACCCGGGGGCCGAGCTGCCGACGGCACAGGGGCAACCCGTCGAGCTCGTCGTCCGCTCCTCCACCGCGCCGCCACCGGCACGGGCGGGCACGGGTCCGGTGCGACATACCGTGCAGTCCCCGGCCGGCGAGGCTCACGTCCCTCCGGCCGCCTGACCCGGACCCCACGTCCCGTTTCCGTCACACGTGGGGGGCGCGAGGCACCGCGAGGTGACCGGACATCCGTCGGCACCGTCCTGGTCCCGCACCCTCCACCCGTACCAGCCCCACCACCGGCGGTCGCCCGACCGGCCCACCAGGGGCCACCCCACCTCGCAGGACCCGTTTCCCGGCTCGGCCAACCCGACACCCGCGGTCACCGGTCCACACCCTTCGTACACCTCGCTTTCCCCGGGGCATGCCGCTGCCGGCCTCTGCCTTCCCTCTTCCTTCGCCTCGGCGGGAGTCCAGCATGTCCAGAACCTCCATTTCTTCGTCCGCACTGAGCCGCCGGTTCTTCCTGACCGCCACCGGCGCGGTGACTCTCGGCGCGGCCCTGTCCGCCTGCGGCGGCGGTGACTCGGGCGGCTCGTCCGCCGCGGCCAAGCCCGTCAGCCAGTCCGACATCGACAAGGCGATGCGGACGCCGACCCAGCTGACGTTCTGGAGCTGGGTCCCGAACATCCAGAAGGAGATCGCCCTCTTCGAGGACAAGTACCCCGCCATCAAGGTCAAGGTGGTAAACGCCGGCCAGGGAGTCACGCACTACACCAAGCTGCGCACCGCGCTCAAGGCCGGCAGCGGAGCCCCGGACCTGGCACAGATCGAGTACCAGGCGATCCCGACGTTCACGATCACCGACAGCCTGCTGGACCTGGGCCCGCACGGCGCCTCGGCCCTCAAGGGCAAGTTCGTCGACTGGACCTGGGGGCAGGTGAGCGGACCGAAGGGGGAGGTCTGGGCGATACCCCAGGACACCGGCCCGATGGGAATGCTGTACCGCAAGGACATCTTCGACCGGCACGGCATCCAGGTCCCCAAGACCTGGGACGACTTCGCCGCCGCGGCCCGCAAGCTGCACAAGGCCGACCCCGACGTCTACCTGACCAACCTCGCGGCCAACGAACCCGCCGCCTGGCACGGCCTGTTGTGGCAGGCGGGTGGGAGCCCGTACGGCGTCTCCGGCAAGAGCGACCTCTCCATCAGCGTCGACGACGCGGTCTCCAAGAAGCTCGCCACGTACTGGGGCGGGCTCGCCAAGGAAGGCGTCATCAGCACCGACCCCGACTTCACCGACGGCTGGTACGCGGGTTTCAACAAGGGCAAGTACGCCACCTGGCTCACCGCGGCCTGGGGGCCGGCCTTCCTGTCCGGCTCGGCCAAGTCCACCGCCGGCAAGTGGCGTGCGGCCCCGCTGCCCCAGTGGGACGCGTCCAAGCCGGCCTCCGGCAACTGGGGCGGCTCGACCACGGCCGTCCTGCGATCGACCAAGAACGCCATCGCCGCCGCGCAGTTCGCCCAGTTCCTCAACAGCGACCCCGCCAGCGCGAAGCTCTTCGCCACCGAGCAGTCCTTCTTCCCGGCCACCAAGGCCCTGCTCACCGACCCCTCCTTCACCGGTGACGCCGCCTCCTTCTACGGCGGTCAGAAGGTCAACGAGCTGTTCGCCTCCATCGGCGACACGGTCGACCCCGCCTTCCAGTGGCCGCCCTTCCTCGACCAGGCGGCGACCGACTGGATCGAGACGGTCGGCAAGTCCCTCGCCGGCAAGACCGACACGGTCGCCGCGCTCGGCGCCTGGCAGACGCGCCTGACCACCTACGCCAAGAAGCAGGGCTTCACCGTCGAGGGAACGTGACATGACCGCCGCCACCGCACCACCCGCCTCCAGGCCGAAGGAAGCCGGTCCGCGTCGCCGCAGCGTCGCCGGCCCCCTGTTCGTCGCCCCGTTCCTGATCCTCTTCCTGCTGCTCTTCCTCGCCCCGCTCGGCTACGCCGCCTACCTGAGCCTCTTCCAGGAACGCCTCGTGGGCGGAACGGTGTTCGTCGGTCTGGACAATTACGTCGCCGCCCTGACCGACCCCCTGCTCCTGCGCGGTGTCGGCCGCGTGGCGCTGTTCTTCCTCATCCAGGTCCCGCTGATGCTGGCGCTGGCGCTGGTGTTCGCCCTCGCGCTGGACAGCGGACTGCTGCGGCTGGCGCGCGTGATCCGGCTGGGCATCTTCGTGCCGTACGCCGTCCCGAGCGTCGTCGCGGCCCTCATGTGGGGCTATCTGTACGGGCCGGACTTCGGCCCGTTCGCCCAGCTGAGCCGCGAACTCGGCGTCCCGGCACCGGACTTCCTCAGCGACGGGTGGATGCTCGGCAGCCTCGCCAACGTCGTCACCTGGGAGTTCGTCGGCTACAACATGATCATCCTGTACGCGGCCCTGCGGACCGTCCCGCACGAGCTGTACGAGGCCGCCGCGATGGACGGCGCCGGCCCCTGGCGCATCGCGAGGTCCATCAAACTCCCCGCCCTGAAACCCGCTCTGCTGCTGACCCTGCTGTTCTCCGTGATCGGCAGCTTCCAGCTCTTCAACGAGCCGAACCTGCTGATGAAGATCGCCCCCGACGTCATCAGCAGCTCCTACACCGCCAACCTCTACGCCTACTCCCTCGCCTTCACCGGACAGCAGGTCAACTACGCGGCCACGGTCTCCTTCCTCCTCGGCCTGGTCATCGTCATCGCCTCCTACGGCGTCCTGCTCACGGCGAACCGCAGGAGGACCCCGTGACCATGACCACTCCCGCGGGCACCACCGCCGCTCGCAGAACCGAGCGGAAGCACGCCCCGGCGCCGCAACCGCGTCGCAGGTCCCGATCCCGCCGCAGCACCCCGCTGACGATCGCCATGCTGGCGGCGCTCGCCTACTTCCTGCTGCCGCTGCTGTGGCTGCTCATCGCCTCCACCAAGAACACCCAGGACCTGTTCAACAGCTTCGGCCTGTGGTTCTCGCACGCCCCACAACTGCTGACCAACATCCGGGCCACCTTCGCCCAGGACGACGGCGTCTTCGTGCACTGGCTGCTCAACACCGCCGTGTACGCGGGGGTCAGCGCGGTCGGCGCGGCCCTGCTCGCGGCCGCCGCCGGATACGGGTTCGCCAGGTTCCGCTTCCGCGGGGACCGCCTGGCCTTCAACCTGGTCCTCGGCGCCATCATGGTCCCGGCCACCGCCCTGGCGATCCCGACCTATCTGCTGTTCGCCAACGTCGGCCTGGTCAACACCCCGTGGGCCGTCATCCTCCCCTCCCTCGTCAACCCGTTCGGCCTGTACCTGATGCGCGTCTACGCCGCCGACGCCGTCCCGGACAGCCTCCTGGAAGCGGCCCGCATCGACGGGGCCGGCGAGGCGCGGATCTTCTTCGGGATCGCGCTGCGCCTGCTGGCCCCCGGCCTGGTGACCGTCCTGCTCTTCACGCTCGTGGCGACCTGGAACAACTACTTCCTGCCGCTGATCATGCTCAACAACCCGAACCTGTACCCCATCACGGTCGGGCTGTCCTCCTGGGCGGAGCAGGCACAGAACGGTGGAGCGGGCGCCAGCAGCGACATGCTCCCCCTCGTCGTGACCGGCTCCCTGATCTCGATCGTGCCGCTCGTCGCGGCCTTCCTGCTGCTGCAGCGCTACTGGCAGAGCGGCCTGGCCGCCGGCAGCGTCAAGCAGTAGGGCGCGCGCAGCCCTCACCCCCCTTCTTGCTCACGGAGGTTCCTCCCATGGCGGATCTGCCCGCCCGCGTTCTGTTCGGTGCCGCGTACTACCACGAGTACACGCCCTCCTACGACGCCGACCTGCGGCCCGACGAACGGCTGAAGACCGATCTCGACCTGATGGCAGAGGCGCACTTCACCGTGATCCGGGTGGGGGAGTCGGTCTGGTCGACGTGGGAGCCCGAGAACGGCCGCTTCGACCTCGACTGGCTGCAGCCGGTTCTCGACGGCGCCCATGAACGCGGCATCTCCGTCATCCTCGGCACACCGACGTACGCGGTACCGCCGTGGCTGGCCCGCCAGTACCCCGAGATCACGGGGGAGCGGCGCACCGGTGAGCGCATCGGCTGGGGCGCTCGCCAGGAGGCCGACTTCACCCACCCGGCCTTCCGCTTCTTCGCCGAGCGGGTCATCCGCAAGATCGTCGCCCGGTACGCGGACCATCCGGCGGTCATCGGCTGGCAGGTGGACAACGAGCCGGGCCTGCACCTCTTCCACAACCACGGCGTCTTCCAGCGCTTCACGGACCATCTGCGGGAGACGTATGGGGACGTCGAGACCCTCAACCGGGAGTGGGGCCTGGTGTACTGGTCCCACCGCCTGTCCACCTGGGCCGACCTGTGGACCCCGGACGGCAACGAACAGCCCCAGTACGACGTCGCATGGCGGGAGTTCCAGGCCCGCCAGGTCACCGAGTTCATCGGCTGGCAGGCGGACATCGTCCGTGAGTACGCCCTCCCCGGCCAGTTCGTCACCACCTGCATCTCCTACACCCGGCAGGGCATCGCGGACGACGAGCTGTCCGCAGGGCTCGACATCGCCTCCGGCAACCCGTACTACGACATGCAGGACGGCCTGCTGCTGCCCGACCCCACGCCCGACGAGCACGAGCAAATCTGGAAGACCACCGGCGTCTGGTCGATGTACCAGACCGCGGACTGGATGTTCTCCTCCCGACAAGAGCCCTTCCTGGTCACCGAGACCAACGCGAACTCCATCGGCTTCTGCTGGGACAACCGGCCCGGCTACGACGGGCAGTGGCGCCAGGCCGCCTGGGCGCACGTGGCGCGCGGTGCGCGGATGATCGAGTACTGGCAGTGGCAGACGCTGCGCTTCGGCGCCGAGACGTACTGGGGCGGAGTCCTGCCGCACACCGGGCGGCCCGGCCGGACGTACGCCGAAATCGCCCGGCTGGGCGCCGAGTTCGACCGGGCGGGCTCGCTCGTCGCCGACCTCGAACCGGACGCCGACATCACGGTCGTCTACTCCACCCCCAGCAAGTGGCTGATGCAGAAGTACCCGCCGCTGGCGAACGCCGCCGGCGAACCGGACCCGGCCGCCTATCACCGCATCCTCGACCCCTTCTACCGCGGCGCCTTCGAGGCCGACCGCCAGGTCCGCATCGTCCACGCCCGGCAACTGCACGACCCGCGGGGCGAGAACGCGGGCCTTACCCCCGAGGAGGCCGTGCACCGCCACCCGGTCCTGGTCGTCCCGGCGCTCTACATCGCCCACGACGAGCTGCTCGACTGGCTCGCCGCCTATGCCCACGCGGGCGGCCATCTCGTCCTCGGCCCCCGCACGGGCTACGCCGACCACGAGGCCCGGGCCCGGCACGAGGCGGCACCCGGACGTCTCACCGAGGCCGCTGGGGTGTCGTACGACGAGTTCAGCAACCTCACGCGTGCCGTCCCGGTGCGGGCGGTGGCCGGCAGCCCCCTGGAGGTGCCGGAGGAGGCGACGGCGACCCACTGGGTCGACGGGCTGACCGTCACCGACGCCGACGTCCTCGGTGAGTACGACCACCCGCACTTCGGACGCTGGCCGGCGCTCACCACCCGCCGCCACGGAGCCGGCCGCGTCACCCACGTCGGCACGGTCCCCGGCCGCGTCCTCGCCCGGGCCCTCGCCGGCTGGCTGGCGCCGGAGCCCCGCAGCGGCTGGCACGACCTCCCCGCGTCCGTCACCGTCACCACCGGCACGGCTGCCGACGGCCACCGCGTCCACGTCGTCCACAACTGGAGCTTCGAGCCCGCCCGGGTCGAAGCACCGGTGCAGTTGACCGACGTCCTGGACGGCGGGGCGCTCCAGGCCGGCACGTCCGTCCGACTCGGCGCGTGGGACGTGCGCGTCTTCGTCGGAGGAACCGATGAGAAGGAGGCACACCACCGATGAACCGAGCCGCACCATCGTCGCCCCCGAAAGGGGCCACCAGAGCAACCAGGACGGTCAGAGCCCTGGGGACCTTCGCCGCGGCTTCCGCGCTGCTGGCGATACCCGCCGCAAGCGCGCAGGCGTACAACCCGACGGGCGGGATCCTCTACCAGCTCGGCAGCGAGCCGTGCCTGAAGGGCCGGGGCAACTGCGCGGTGTACCCGAAGACGGCACAGCTGCCCGGCGGGCGCCTGGTCGCCTCGTTCGAGAAGTCCACCGTCGTGGCCGGGTCGGGAAGCGCCGACGGCCAGACCCTGCCCGTCTACAAGAGCGACGACCACGGTACGAGCTGGCAGCCGCTGTCCGAGGTCAAGGCACCCGCGTACCTCTCGAAGGACCCCGAGTACGCCAAGTACACGAGCAACTGGACGAACCCGTACCTCTACGTGCTTCCGCAGAACGTCGGAAAGCTCAAGGCGGGCACCCTGCTCCTGGCGAGCGTCGTGTCCGGCGACGACGCCTACTACACGGAGCACAAGGCGGCCGACCCCGGCTGGACGCCGAGCAACGACGGCGACCGCGGTGACCTGGCGATCGCCCTCTACTCCAGCACCGACGAGGGCAGGACCTGGAAGGTCCTCAACCTCGTCGCGACGGGCGGCTGGCAGGGCGGCAGCGCGGGTGCCATCGGCCGGAACATCGCCGACGCGAACAAGACCAAGCAGGTCGATCCCCTCTGGGAGCCGTACCTGATGGTCTACAAGGGCAAGCTGGTCTGCTACTACTCCGACGAGAACGACTACCTCGGCTTCGACCCGAAGACCGGCGCTCCGAAGCCCGACCCCGCGAACGGTACCGCCACCGACTCGCACGGCCAGATCCTCGCGCACCGCACGTGGGACGGCAGCGCCACGAAGTGGAGCGACGCCGTCGTCGACCTCGCCGGATCAGTCCAGGACATGGGAGGCGGCAAGACGGAGATCGGCGGCGGCCGGCCGGGCATGACCAACGTCGTCCGCACGACCGACGGCAAGTGGATGCTGACGTTCGAGTACTGGGGCGGCGGGGCCAACACCAGGTACGTGATCGCCGACGACCCGCTGAAGTTCTTCCGCGGCTCCCGGACCGGCATGTCCGTCGGCTCACTGCCCGTCACCGCCGGTTCCCGTCCGCTCTCCGGCGGCGGCAGCCCGGTCCTCATCCGGCTGCCCGACGGGCGCCTGGTCTACAACGCGGCGAACAGCGGCAGCGTCTGGGTCAACGACAGCGGACGCAGCGACGGCGTGTGGACGGAGTACCAGACGACCTCGCAGCCCGGTTACAGCCGCAACCTCCAGTACGTCGACGGCACCGGCCGTGTCGCGATCCTCAACAACCAGGGCACGTCCCAGATCGCCTACGCCGAGGTCGACCTCGGCGACTCGGACGGCGCCTACTACCGGCTGGTGAACCGCAAGACGGGCCAGGTGATCGGCACCGGCAACAGGACCAACGACGCGAACATCGGCAACGGGAACGTCCCCGACGTGGTCCTGGAGGACGCCGGCGCCGCGGCGAACCCGGACACCCAGTACTGGCACGTGGTGACCGAGCCGAAGGGCGGTACGACGCTGCTCAACAAGTCTGGCGGACGCGCGGCGGCCATCTGGACGGGCAGCGCCACGGCCGGCCAGCGGATCGGCCAGTGGGTCGACGACAGCTCCACGGGCAGCTGGAACCTCGTCAAGAACGCCGACGGTTCCTACAAGCTCCAGTCGGTCAAGAACACCGGTCTGTATCTCACCGGCGCGACCGCGGGAGGGCCGCTGACCCTCCAGAGCGCGGCCGACGACGGTTCGCAGGCTTGGCGGCTCGTCCGGGACACCCGGCGAGGCGGCTCGTGATGTCTGCCCCCGTGGTGCGCTGAAGCGCGCGGACGCGGCACCTCCGTCCTGCCGGAGGCGCCGCGTCTCCGCCATGAGCGGCAGGGGGAGACCCGGGCCGTTCAGGGGGTGGACAGTTCGAACCGCGTCACGCGGACCGAGCCGCCCAGCGCCTGCGTGGCGTGGTTGAAGAGGGCGAATCGATAGCCCATGAAGAACCGCCAGTCGTTGCCCATGGCGAAGGCCGGGCCCAGGCGGGTGAAGGTGACGCCGTCGGTGCTGTAGGAGAAGGTGCCGGGCCGGGACGCTCCGGGGCGGATGTCGGCGTTCGCCCGCAGCCAGAGACGACCGCCCGGCACGCTCGCCCTCGCCCGCTCGGTCCCGGTGCCGGTGGTGTTCCAGTTGCCGTCCATGGTCAGTCCGTCGACCATGACCACCCGCGTCGCACCGCCGTCACGCTTCAGTCCGATCCAGGCGGAGGAGTTGCGCAGCAGCGCGAGCCCGGCCCGGTCGCCGTCCCGCATCGCGGAGTGGTCGAGCTGGACCGTCGCCGTGGACGTGGGTCCCTGGATGCGGTGGGTGAGGGTGTTGCGGGCCCAGTACAGGTCGTCGGTGACCGTGGCGGTGCGCAGGGTCAGGCCGTTGTTCACCGACCACTTGCCGTTGTCCGGGTTGTGGTTCCACTCCCACCTGGGCTTGAGGACCGTTCCGTCGAAGGTGTCGGCACCGGTCAGGGGAGTGACCTGGCGGGGTGGCGGCGGTACCACCGGGCCGGGGTACGACCTGCCCCACGCGCCGTTCACGAGCTGGACGACCGGCCAGCCGTCCGAGGTCCAGGTGACGGGCGCCAGGGCGGGCATACGGCCGCCGGGGTAGGCGTCGACGAAAGCCATGTAGTACCAGGCGCCGCTCTGGGTCCGCACCAGTCCGCCCTGGTGCGGAACGCCTCCGCCGGAGATCGGTCCGGGCAGGTCGAGCAGGACCTGCCGCAGGGAGTAGGGGCCGAAGGGGCCGCTGGTGGACCGCAGGATGTACTGGCCGTTGGCAGGGCGGGTCAGGAAGATGTAGTAGTTCCCGTTGATCTTGTAGAAGCGGGAGCCCTCCAGAGTGCCGATGCTCGACGGGGTGCTGAACACCTGTTGGCTCCGCACCTGGCTGCGGCCGTCCGCGGACAGCTGGGCCACGCTGATCGTGCCGTTGCCGTACGCCACGTACAGGGTGTTGTCGTCGTCCACCAGCAGGCCCGCGTCGTAATACACCTGAGGGAGCGTCGCGTGCCTGCTCCAGGGCCCCTCGACGGATCCGGCCGTGTACAGGTAGGTCCGGGCGAAATCGATCTGGCCGAGCCAGTAGAACGTCCGGTCCGCGGGACGGTACGCCAGGGACGAGGCCCAGATTCCCCTGACGTAGCCGCGTCCGCCGCTCAGGTCGTACTTGGCACCGAAGTCGAGGACGGGCACCGCGTGGCCGGCGATCTCCCAGTTCACCAGGTCGTACGAGCGCAGGACCGGGGCGCCCGGCGAGTAGTGCATCGTCGAGGCGGAGCAGTAGTAGGTGTTCTCGACGCGGATGATGTCGATGTCCGCGAAGTCCTGCCAGATCACGGGATTCGTGTAGGCCGCGGCCGGTCCGGCCGCGACGGCTCCCGCCGTGCCGGGGGGCAGCAGGGCGCCGACGGCCAGGCCGCTGGTCGTGGCCAGGGCCGCACGGCGACTGAAGGTATGACCTGTCCATGTCATTCGAAATCCGCCTCGGGAGTGGGGGCTGCCATGAAGGGCGGGAGGGATGGTTGTTCTGTATGTCGAACGCCAGCTGTCCTGTCGAACGTCCTGGATGATATGAGCAGCACCTGACGGGCCGTCAATACTTCTCGCAGCATTCGGGGTCGAGAACGAAATGTTTCGCTCCGCCCCGGTTGGGGTCACGACGGCCCGGGTGCCGTCATCCAGCGCCACTGCGTGAACGCTTCCAGGCTGGCGGTGCCGCCGATGCGGGAGGTGTTGCCCGAGATCCCCATGCCGCCGAAGGGCGCGTCCGCGGCATCCTTGGCGGACACGTCATTGATGTGGATCATGCCCGTGCGCAAACGCTGCGCGAGGGCGGTCGCCCTGGGCACGGACCGGGAATGGACGGCGGCCGTCAGGCCGTACGCCGTGTCGTTGGCGATCTCCACGGCCTCGTCCTCGTGGCGGAACGGGACGACGGGTGCGACCGGCCCGAAGATCTCCTCGTGGAAGGCGGGCATGGACCGGTCGACACGGTCCAGCACGGTGGGCGGGTAGAAGAGCCCCTCGGGGGTGCCTCCGGTCAGCACGCGCGCTCCGGCGTCCACGCTCTCGTCCACGATCCGTGCGATCCGGGCCGCCTGCCGTTCGCTGATGACCGGACCGAGCGCCACGCCCTCGTCACGCGGGTCGCCCACCCGCAGCGCCTTCGCCTGCCGGACCAGCGCCTCGGTGTACGCCTCGACCACGTCCGCGTGGACGACATGACGTCCGGCCGCGACACAGGCCTGACCCTGGTAGCCGAACGAACTCATGGCCCCGGCCGCGGCGGCCGCCTCCACGTCCGCGTCCTCCAGGACGACGATCGAGTTCTTGCCGCCCAGCTCCAGGGACACGCGCTTGAGTCCCTCGCCGGCGATCCGGGCCACCTCCCGCCCCGCCTCGGTGGAGCCGGTGAACGAGATCATCGCGACATGACGGTCGGCGGCGATCGCGCGCCCGGTCGCCGCATCGCCCGGAAGGACGTGCAGCACGCCCTCCGGCAGCCCGGCCTCCGCGAACAGCTGCGCGACCAGGACACCGCCCGAGACCGGGGTGAGGGGATCGGGCTTGAGCAGCGCGGTGTTGCCCAGGGCCAGCGCCGGAGCCAGCGCCCGCATCGCGAACAGCAGCGGCGCGTTCCACGGGGTGATGACCCCCACGACCCCCAGCGGCACCCGCCACGCCAGACTCGTCCCGCCGGGAACCTGCGGCACGAGGACCTCACCCGGGGGCTGTGACGCGAGCCCGATCGCGTGCCGCAGCTGAGCGAGACCGGCCGCGATCTCGTAGTCGCCCTTGGCCGGGACACCCCCCGTCTCCCGGACGATCCATTCACGGATCGCTCCGCTGCGCTCACGCAGGGCGCGATCCGCACGTATCAGAACATCGACGCGGTCGGACGCGGTGGTCGCCGCCCACCCCGACGCGGCCCGGGCGGCCCGGGCACCCGCCCGTTCGACATCGGCCGGAGTGGCCAGACCCACCTCCGCCAGTGGCTCCCCGGTGGCAGGTTCGACGACCCGGCGGGTGCCGCCCTCGGCGGTCCGCCAGCCCTCGCTGTAGATCTTCCCGGTCCACTCGGCCGCGTCCGGCCAGATTCGCTCGCCGTCGACAGACATGGTCACGACCTCCGCCCCTGGTCGGTGGTGAGGCACACGCTGCTGACCGGCCTCCCTGGCCATTCAACCTGGCGCAGGAGATATCTGTCATTCTTGGGGCATACCACTACGAGGTAGTAACGGTGCCTAGTGGGTGAGGCGGGTTGAGGCTCCATGGCGAGATCTGCGTCCGTCCCGGGCGAGGGCAGCGGGGCACCGCCTGAGGGCCTGCTCGACGAGGCCCTCACCGCGAAGGCCGTCGTGGACGAGCGCGGCGTCGTCACGGGTTGGAGCGAAGGAGCACGCAGGCTGCTCGGCTACGGGGCCCCGGAGGTGGTCGGCCGGCCCGGCGCCACGCTGCTCGCCGGCGAGCCCCCGCCCGGTCTGCTGAGCACCATGCTCACCCTCCCCAGGTGGAGCGGCACGGCGGCGCTCCTGCACCGCGAGGGACACCCCCTCACCGTGAACCTCCTGGCCCACCTCCGGCGCAACGACGGTGGCCACAGCGAATGGCTGCTGCTCACGGCGGTCAGCCGCCTCGGGGTGAGCCCCGACGACGACGCGTTCCTCAGAAGGAGCTTCACCCAGTCCACCTGTACGACGGCGCTGTACGACACCGGCTTGCGGCTGGTCAGGGCCAACGCCGACATGGAACGGGTGATCGGCCTGCCCGAGGAGGCGATGCGCGGACTGCGCGTCTCGGAGATCGTGCACGACCCGCAGGCCGACCTCACCGAGCAGGCCATGCGGCGAGCGCTGGACACCGGTGAGCGGCAGGACCTCCAGGTCTCGCTGCAGCTCGCGGGCCATGAACGCCCGAGCGTGTGGACCGTCTCCCTCGCCCCGGTCCGGGCCGGCGACGGCAGGATGCAGGGGGTCCTGC
Source organism: Streptomyces sp. NPDC002130 (assembly GCF_040296465.1). Classification (NCBI taxonomy): domain Bacteria; kingdom Bacillati; phylum Actinomycetota; class Actinomycetes; order Kitasatosporales; family Streptomycetaceae; genus Streptomyces; species Streptomyces sp. NPDC002130. The sequence goes on along the minus strand of NZ_JBEOXI010000138.1, from coordinate 8,830 downwards.
TCTCGGCGCACGACATGACCGAGCAGCACCAGGCCCGGCAGCGGCTGGCCCTGCTGAACGAGGCGAGCCTGCGCATCGGCAGCACGCTCGACCTGGTCCGCACCGCACAGGAACTCGCCGACGTGGCCGTACCGCGGCTCGCCGACTTCGTCACCGTCGACCTGCTGCCGTCCATCGACGACGGCGACGACCCGCCCACGGGCTCCCCCCACGGCCCCGTGCGGCTGCGCCGTGTCGCCCACCAGTCGGTGCTCGAAGGCTGTCCCGAGGCCGTGGTCCCGAACGGGACCGTGGCCGTCTATCCGGACAGGTCGACGGCGGCCGAGTGCCTGGCCGCCGGCCGGCCGCTGATCCAGCAGGTCACCCCCGAGGCCATGGAGCACGTGCTGCGCCAGACCCCCGAGCGCGGGGAACGGATGCGCCGGTTCGGTTTCCACTCCGTGCTGGCCGTGCCCATGCGCGCTCGCGGCCTCACCCTGGGGGTCGCCACCTTCTCCCGGCACCGCAACCCCGAAGCCTTCGAACAGGACGACCTGCTGCTCGGCCAGGAGATCACCGACCGAGCCGGCCTCTGCATCGACAACGCCCGCCGGTTCACGCGCGAGCGCGCCACCTCGCTGACTCTGCAGAGCAGCCTCCTGCCGCAACGACTGCCCGAGCAGTCCGCCGTCGACGTCGCCTCCCGCTACCTGCCCGCCAGCGCCCAGGCCGGGGTGGGCGGGGACTGGTTCGACGTCATCCCGCTGTCCGGCGCCCGCGTCGCACTGGTCGTCGGCGATGTCGTCGGCCACGGCATCCAGGCCTCGGCCACCATGGGGCGGCTGCGGACCGCCGTCAGAACCCTGGCCGACGTCGACCTTCCTCCCGACGAGCTGCTCACCCACCTGGACGACCTGGTCAGTCACCTGGACGCGGGCGCCGACGGCACCGGCGACATCGGGGCCACCTGCCTGTACGCCGTGTACGACCCGGTCTCCCGCCGGTGCTCCCTGGCCCGAGCGGGGCATCCCGTCCCGGCGCTGCTCACACCGGGCGGGGCTGTGGAGTTCCTCGACGTACCAGCGGGACTTCCCTTGGGGCTCGGCGGTCTGCCCTTCGAGGCCGTCGAACGAGAACTGCCCGAGGGCAGCGTGCTCGCGCTGTACACCGACGGTCTCGTCGAGGCGGGGTCCCGTGACATCGACGACGGCATGGACACCCTGCTCCGCACACTGCAGACCTCCGACGCCTCACTCGAGGACACCTGCGACGCGATGCTGCGGACCATGCTTCCGGAACGGCCGGCCGACGACGTGGCCCTGCTCGTGGCCCGCACCCGCGCCCTGGACGCCTTCCACGTGGCCGCCTGGGACGTACCACCCGACACCGCCGCGGTCGCCGTGGCACGCAAGAACGCGTGCCGGCAACTGACCGAATGGGACCTCGAGGCCTGCGCGTTCGTCACCGAACTGGTGGTCAGCGAGCTCGTCACCAACGCCATCCGGCACGCCGAACCCCCCATCGAGCTCAGGCTGATCTACGACCGGTCCCTCATCTGCGAGGTGTCGGACGGCAGTACCACCGCCCCGCACATGCGGCGGGCCCGCACCTACGACGAGGGTGGCCGCGGCCTGCTCCTCGTGGCCCAGACGTGCCAGGGCTGGGGCGCCCGGCACACGACCAACGGCAAGGTCATCTGGGCGGAGCAGGCACTTCCCTGACGCGGCGACAGGTCACCCCCGCGCCACCGTGGCCCGGGCTCAGGCGCCGATCGCCGCTCGGATCCGCTCGGCCTTCTCCGCCGAGAAAACGCCGCTGTCCAGCAGGGTGAGGATGGACAGCACGCCACCGCGCGAACCCCAGCTGCCTTCCTCGATCACCCGGAAGGTGACCCACCAGGCCGGTGACGGCTCCGCCAGCCCGCAGGCAGCGGCCATGGCCGCCAGGATCCGCTCGATCACCTCGGCCCGGACCTCACGACGCCAGTCCCCGTCCATGACCGCCACGTCGATCACCATGACGTCGGCCGCGTGTTCCGCGTCCGGCACGAGCCGGCCGCCGATGGCCATCATGTCCGGCTCCCGCTCCGTGAAGTGCACCTGGAACCCGGCCCGCGCGGGCGGCGCCACCCGGCCGACCTCAGGCACGAGCACCGCGTCCGTGAGCGTCTCGGCCAGCGTGCGGCGCTGTTCCAGGGTCAGGCGCCCCTGCGGCGTGTTGACGGTGATGATGGTCATCGGCCACCTCCTATGACAGTCGTTATAGGCCGACCTTACACCGGCTCTATAACGGTCGTCATACTCTCCGGGGAGGGCCCGTCACACGTCGAGCAGGTCCCGGGTGCGCACCGGACTGCCCGACTCGAATGACCGGTTCGCGGCGAGGCCCGTGACCAATGAGCGTGCCCCGGCGACCGCGTCCGCCGCCCGGCCCAGCGGGTCGGGCACGGGTTCGCCGAAGAGATCCTCGAGCATGCGTACGTCCCCGCCGCCGTGGCCGCCCTCGCCGGTCTGGACCTTCAGTTCGCGCGGCGGTTCCCAGAACCGGCGCAGCATCAGCTCCGTGCGCCCCGCCGTGTCGCCCACCGACTCCCCGTGCAGCACGGCACCGCCGCCCTGGATCCGTACCCGGGGCCGGGTCCAGGTGGACTCCTCCAGCAGCTCGAGGCGACCTTCGCTGCCGTTGAAGGCGATCCGGTAGCCCTCCCACGGGGCATAGGCGGTGAGGTGGTAGGTCAGGGTGGAGCCGGTCGCGTAGCGGACCAGCACCGCCATGTCGTCCTCGATCGTGACCCCGGGCCCGAAGACGTTCTGGTCGCGGTGGTAGCCGTCCTCGGCCTCCGCGTCCAGGTACAGCGCGGAGAGCAGCGGTGAGTCGGCCATCCGTACGGCGAACGGGTCGTCCGCCGCCGCCGGTGAGCCGTGCGCCCTCGCGTAGTCACGGGCCAGGCCGCGCCGTGTGCCCGCCTCGTCGCCGTAGAAGAACAGCCCGCCGTGCGCGTACACCGTCTCGGGCTCGGTGCCCAGCCACCAGTTGACCAGGTCGAAGTGGTGGGTGGCCTTGTGCACCATCAGACCACCGGAGTTGGCCTTCTCGCGGTGCCAGCGCCGGAAGTAGTCGGCGCCGTGCCGCAGGTCGAGCAGCCACTCGAAGTGCACGGAGCCGACCTCGCCGATCTCCCCGGCCGCGAGAGTTTCCCGGACGGCGGCGTGCACCGGGTTGTAACGGTAGTTGAAGGCGACCCGCACCTGCCGGCCGGTGCGCCGCTGTGCGTCGAGGATGCGGCGGGCGCGGTCCGCGTCCGTCGTCATCGGCTTCTCGGTGATCACGTCGCAGCCCGCCTCCAGAGCCTCGACGATGTAGTGGTCGTGGGTCCGGTCCACCGTGCAGACGACGACGAGGTCGACGCGTTCGCGGCGCAGCATCAGAGCGAAGTCCCCGGCGGGGTACGCGGGTACCGAGGCGCCGATCCACTCGCTGTGCACCGCCATGCGGCGTGGATTGACATCGCAGAAACCCACCAGGTCGATCCGGTCCGCGTAGGGACCGGCGAGCGCCGCGGTGAACATCCGGGCGCGGGCGCCCAGTCCCACCACGGCGCAGCGGCGGCGTGCGGTGTCGGAAGGCATACGGTCTCCGTTTCGGTCCAGTTGGAAGACAACTCGGCGGGCGGGGGAGGAGAGACGGAAAGGAAAGAGGCCGTCGAGCGGGACGACTCCGGGGCGGACCCGGCGGGTGACAGCGCCGCGGCCGCGACGGCCGCCCCCGCCAGGACGCGCCTGCATTCGTGGCCGCCGGACGGAAGGCGGTCCGGCCATCCTCACGGTCTTACTCCGAGCCGCGGTGCATGGCAGCAGGCCCTGGCCCGCCGTCGTCCTCGGTGTCGGTGCGGCCTGTTGTCCTCGGTGGCGGGCCGGTCAGGCCGGTGGGGGGAAGCGGACGGCGAGTAGGGCCCGGTCGTCTGGGAACGCCGCATCGGGCTGGTGGTGGAGGAACCGGTCGCACAGCTGGGTGATGTCCAGGCCGCTGGTGGTGCGGGCGAACTCCGTCAGCCGTTGCATTCCTATGGCGAGGTCTTCGCGACGGCGCTCGATCAGCCCGTCGGTGTACAGCAGTAGGGTGTCGCTCTCGGTCACGGTGGTCTCGGCCTGGCGGTAGCAGACGTTCCGGACGGGTCCGAGCGGTGGTGAGGTGGCGTTGTCGAGGTAGGCGCTGGTGCCGTCGGAGTGGATGAGAAGTGGCGGCGGATGGCCGGCTCTGGCGTAGGTCAGTGCGCGGGTGCGGCGGTCGAAGACCAGGTAGCAGGCGGTGGCCATGCGGTCCGGGTGGTAGCGGCCCAGGAAGTCGTTGAGTTCGTCGAGGACAGCGGCGGGGTCGGTGCCGCAGCGCGGCACGATGTTGCGCAGGGCGGCGGTGATCTGTGCCATGACGGACGCTTCATGCAGTCCGTGGCCGGCGACGTCGCCGATGCTCAGGCCGACGTGATCGGCGTCCACGTCGTAGACGTCGTACCAGTCGCCGCCGACCGAGAGCAGGTCACTTCCTGGTGCGTAGCAGGTGGCCGTCTGCAGACCGGGCAGGTGTGGCAGTTGTGGCAGCAGGCTGAGCTGGAGGCGCTCGGCAACCCTGTGCTCGTGCTCGTGCAGCCCGGCGCGGCGCAGGGCCTGGGCGATCTGCTGGGTCACGGCCGTCACATGCTCGGGAGCGGTGGAACTGCGTGAGCCGTAGACGATCAGCATGCCCAGCTGGACGCCGTCCGCCTCCAGCGACAGGGCGAGGGGAACCGCATCCGGGGCTTCACCGGGAGGCGAGCCGTCCGAGGAAGACGGCCGGTCCAGGTCGGTCCAGTCTCCCGCGTCAGCCGGCAGACGGTGGTCCTCTGGCTGCAGGGGCGGCACCAGCCGGGCAGAGTGCAGATAGAGATCCGCCACGGTGGCCTCCAGGGCTGCCGGCGCAACCTCGCTGACGACGCGGGAAACCTGGGCGAGGGTGATCGCGCCGGCCAGGGCGGCGGTCAGGTCGTACAGGTGCTGCAACTGGGCACGGGCGGCCTGTTCGGCGGCCAGCAACTGTGCCCTGTCCACTTCGGTGGCCCGGCGGAAGGCCACCTCCCGGTTCAACGCCTCCACCTGCTGGCTGAGCATGACGAACCGGTCGGACGCCCCGGCCTCGACAAGATGCACTTGTGCCGTCGGCTGCGGGCCGTCCCACCAGGTGGCCCGCGCCCCATGACAGCGAAAACGCCGCGTGCGGCCGTCGGCGTCCTTGAGGACCAGCGCGCCGGGCACGGGGCTGCCGCTGCGCAGCCAGACAGCCAGCTGCTGACGCAGCCACGGTGTGTCGTCGGGCCGTAGGTCGAACAGGCTGGTGCCCGGACGCAGCCGGTCGTCACAGCGACCGGCCGCCGGGTTGGCGGCCAGCACGCGGCCGTCGGCCCCGCACAGCAGCACCGGGTGAGGCAGCGGTTTGGTGATGGCCCGGAAGAGGCCAAGGGTCATGGAGCCACAGCCGGATCGCCGAAGTACTCACGGCCACTCGCCGTCTCGACCTCCACGTCGGGGACCAGGTGCACCACCACGCGGCAGCCCGCGTCGCCGCGCGCGATGGTCTCCTCCAGTTCTACCCGCGCGTAGCCCAGGTTGCGGGCGGCGATGGTGCCGAAGACGTTGGACGTCATCATGCACATCGACTCCCGGCCCACCACCTTCTCGGCGAACGGGCACACCCGGTTGCCCAGCACGATCCTCTTCTCGTCGTGCTCGATGACGTGGAAGTCACCGTTGATGCGGCGCTTGAGATCGACGAGTGCCTCGGCGACCTGCTCACCTGTGAGCCGGTCGGCTCCCAGCGCCTTGAGGTACATCTCGTCGATGTGCGTGCCGACGGCCTGCCCCACCAAGCTGACGTAGCCGGATGCCTCCTCCAGGCCGATCACCGACTCCAACGACGTCGCCAGCTCACGCACCAAAGTCCGCAGGAACACATCACGGTCCAGTGGAATCTCCACATCCGAAACCTGCTGCATGCCGACTCCCTCGCTCTCAGGCCACGACGGCAGCGCGGCCGGGGGCCACATTGCCTGTGACGGGATCAGATTCTGCCAGCGCCTGCCAGCCCGCCACCACCAACCTTGTTCCTGTTTCGATGGATGACCTCCACAGAATCTGACGCTCTACCGGCAGACACAGATGGTTCACCAGGCAGGCTGTGGTAACCCGACAGACGGCTGCCGCCGGCCGTGTCAGCCGGCGGTGCAGGGCCATCCACGCTGGAGGAAGCTCGTGAACGGCGAACCGACCATTCCGTCCTGCGAGTCGCGCTTTCCCGCGGTCACGGCGAGCATCGCGGCCGCCCGGCACTGGGTGCGCGACTGTGTGGAAGGTTTCGGCGGGCCGCTACGCCGCCACCCGGTGATCCAGACCGCCGAACTGCTCGTCTCGGAACTGATCACCAACGCCATCCGGCACGGCGATGGTCCACCCCTGATCCGACTCACCTGGACCGGCCGGCTGCTGCGCATCGCGGTCAGCGATCACAGCAACTGCCGGCCGCGGATACGCGCCACCAAGAACACGGAGCCCGGCGGCTTCGGCATGCAGCTCGTCGAACGACTCGCCCTACGCTGGGGCGTCACCCCACGCCACCCTGGCAAAACGGTCTGGGCCGAACTCAGCCTCGACCCCTGAGCTCGCCCCATCTCTTGGCCGGGCTGGGCGTCCTCGGTGTCTGGCGGGTATCCTGCCAGCTGATCAGCATGGGGCCGCCGTGCGGCCGAGCCCGGGGAACTGGGGGAAGAGCGTGGATGTCCCACCTGACGCGGGCGAGACCTCCGTCGCGCCACCACCTGGCGCGGTACTGCAGATCAATCCGTTGCCTGACAGTTCCGGGCTGGGGGCGATCGGAGAGATCAGCATGAACACACGGACCGTTTGGCAGCAGGCGCTGAAGCAACTGGTCGAGCGCCGCGCGGACGTGCTGCATGTGGATCTGTCCCGCGTAAGGTTCGTCGATGTGGCCGGTGTGACGGACCTGGCGGTCACCGCCCAGCGGCTCCCCGAAGGACAGCGGATCGTGCTTCACCGGCCTCCCGTGCAGCTGCCCCGCATTCTTGAGCTTTTCTGGCCCGGGCTTGCCGCGATCGAGGTGGCTTCGTGATGAGCACAGCCACCGCGCACGAGCCGTTCGTTCACCCGGCGCTCTTCTACCGCGGCAGCGACCAGTACATCGCGGGAACCGTTCCCTTCCTGCGGGAAGGGCTGGACGCCGGTGAGCCCGCAGCCGTCGCCGCCCCGCCGGATCGCCTGGAGCTGATCCGCGAGGGGCTGGGTGAACGATCGGCGGAGGTCCGCTTCATAGACATGACCCAAGCCGGCCGCAACCCCGGCCGCATCATCCCCAGCGTGCTGCGCAAGTTCGCCGACGCCCACCCGGGCGTCCGCCGGGTCCGCATCATCGGCGAGCCGATCTGGCAAGGTCGTTCCGCCGTCGAGTACCCGGCGTGCGTCCAGCACGAGGCGCTGATCAACGCCGCTTTCACCGGGCGCGCTGTAAGCATCCTGTGCCCCTACGACGCCGGGCAGCTGGAGAAGCAGGCCCTCAGCGACGCCCGGGCGACCCACCCGGTCGTCATCGACGCAGACGGCGAGACGCAATCCACCGCCTACAGCCCCGAGCAGATCATCGCCCGCTACAACGAGCCCCTGCTCGTCCCACTCGGCGCAGCGGTCTGCCCTTTCGCCGCCCAGACACTGCCCCACGCCCGCGACTTCGCCGTGTCCCGGGCGCAGTCCCTGGGCGTGTCCGGCGTGAAACTGGGGGATCTGGAACTCGCGGTGGCGGAGCTGACCACCAACAGCGTCGTCCACGGCGCCGGCTCGGGGAAGCTGCGGATCTGGGCCGAGAGCGACCGGATCGTCTGCGAGGTCTACGACGGCGGACAGCTGACCGATCCTCTGGCCGGCCGACGCCCGCCCCATCCCACGCAGCCCGGCGGCCGTGGACTCCTGCTCGTCAACCAGATCGCCGACCTCGTCCGTGTCCACACCGGCCCCGATGGCACCACCATTCGCTTCTACCTCCCCGCCTGACCCATTTGCCCAGCCACCTTTCACGGAAGACCGGGGCCGATTCGTACAGAGCGCAGGTGTAAGCGCTGGACGAGGGGGTAAGCGCTGCCGCGTCGGCCGTTTGAGCAGACCGTAGCGGCTGGCTCGACCCCCGGGAGGGAACAGAATGGCGCTCATGAGCATTCCGGCAGCGGACACGCAGACGAGCAAGCCGGAATGTCCGACGATGCAGACGATTTCTCCGGGTGCAACCGAGAGATCGATCCCGCGGAGCACTTCGCGGCCGGTAGGTCCGCCGTAGGTCACCCCGAGGCCGTTCAGTTCGACTGCGGGGGTGGATGCCGCAGATTCTGTGGATGACATCAGTTTCCTTTCACTGCGAGTGCGCCGTGGGTCCGAGGCTGCCATCTGAGCAACCATCGTTCGATCACGCCATAGCCGACGTTGAGCACGTACCCGATGATTCCGAGCAGGAGGATTCCGGACCACATGTCTGCGATGGCAAAGGTCTGTTGCGCGACGATCACGAAGTGGCCGATTCCTGCAGTGGAGACGTACATTTCGCTGCCGACCATGATGACGACGCCGATCGCGAGACTGGTACGGATGCCGACCGTTATCTGAGGCATCGCTCCGGGGAGGAGTACCTGCGTGACCAGCAGGGGTGTACGGATGCGATAGCTGCGCGCCACCAAGCGGATACTCGGGTCGATGGAGCGAATGCCGTCGAGGGTGTTGAGGAGTATCGGCCAGACCGCGCCGAAAGCGATGGCGGCGACGTTGCC
>NZ_JBEOXI010000137.1:0-21849 GCF_040296465.1 Streptomyces sp. NPDC002130 | reverse complement strand
GGGCCTGTTGCCGAGGCGGAGGACCGGGCGCTGTTCGGGCGAATCTTCAGCAAGGTGTACGCGGGGGACCTGTTCGACGTGTGGGCGGTCCGGCGTGAGGGGCTCCTGGTCGGACACGCGGAGATCAAGCGGACCGAAGAGACCGGTGGTCACGAGATCGTCTATGCCCTGGGACCCGAGGTCTGGGGCAGCGGGCTCGGAACGGAGCTGGCGGAGGCGCTCGTGGGTTACGGCTTCGAGGCGCTCGGGCTGACCGAGGTGCACGCCACCGTGGCCGCGCAGAACCGGGCGTCACTGCGCCTGCTGGGCAAGATCGGGTTCGAGCACACGCGGGACATCGTGGAGGACGACGGCGCTCTCACGTACCTGCTGACCCGCCGGCTCCCGGTGCGCTCCCGGTGACGTGGGGGAGCGCCGTCCGGCGGCTCTCCACGTCGCACCACGGGCGGGCTCGCCGCGTCTTACCGCGTTTCACGCCTTCGCGTCGAGAAGGCCAATACAGGAGGGAGCCCAGGGCTCCCTCCCCGTACCCGAAACCGCCGGGAGGGGCGCAAGGCGCCCGCACGGCTGCACAGCACGTCAGCAGGTCAGGGGGCCAACACAGGCCGCATGACGCCTCCGGTCTCTTCCTGCTCACCCGCCGCCGCGCCCTCGTCGCACCCGGTCTCCTGTCTCAGCATGACCTGGGGCCCGAACAGCACACCCCAGACGATGTTTTCGAGGCCCTGCCTCTGCACGCGGGTCGTCTGGCACGAAGAGGTCCGGCCGTCCTCGCGGTCGGGCGACGCGGCGGCGTGGGCCGCGACAGGGGCGGCGGAGGTCAGGACTGCTGCGAGGACGATGACGGTGGCGCCGGCCGAGTGCGCCAGCGAACGGTGCACGGAGTGCAGTCGGAAAGTTTTCATGATCACACCCTGAGCGCAGAAGCACCCGGGAGAAAGGCTGACGGCCCCGAGGGCGGGCAACTCAACCCGATCGTGCGATGCGCCGAGGGGGCTTGAGCGAGCGGGCGTGAGGAAGGGCCTGGTCAGAACGTGGCGGTGACCTCGGCGAACCGGGTGAGCCATCCGGCGTAGGGGGCGCCCGGCACCACCTGCCCCGAGGCCGGTTCACGTCCCGCGGGTGGAGGGCTGAGGCGGCAGCATCACGTCTCCGCTGCGCTTGAGCCGCTGCCAGGGCAGTCGGTAACCGTTGATCGCGGTCAGGCAGGCCTGGACGAGGACCAGGTACATCACCTGACGGTAGACGACCTGCTGGAGCGGGAGCGCCCACAGGGGCCGGAGCGGTTCGCCGTCGAGGTGGAAGGCGTACGCGGCGCAGACGGCCTGCACAGCCAGCACGCCGGTCCAGGCCAGCACCGTGGTGAGCGGGTTCCCGAACACCAGGCCGTACAGGGCCAGTAGGTCGATCAGCGGGGCGAGCAGCGGGGTGAAGATCTGGAAGACGGCCAGCAAGGGCAGGCCGATGCGGCCGAAGCGGCCAGCGGGGCCGCGCTCGACCAGCGCGTGCCGGTGCTTCCACGCCGCCTGCATCGTGCCGTAGCTCCATCGGTAGCGCTGGCGCCACAGTTGCCGCAGCGAGACCGGTGCCTCGGTCCAGGCGAGGGCGTCCGGCACGTAGCGGATCTCCCACCCGGCCCGGTGCAGGGCCATGGTGATGTCGGTGTCCTCGGCGAGGGTGTCCGCACTCATCATCCCGGCGTCCCGCAGGGCCTCGACGCGGAATGCCCCCACGGCACCGGGAATGGTGGGCAGGCAGTGCAGCAGGTCGTACATGCGGCGGTCGAGGTTGAAGCCCATGACGTACTCGATGTGCTGCCACCGGCCGAGCAGATGCCGACGGTTGCCGACCTTGGCGTTGCCCGCCACGGCGCCGACGCGGGGGTCGGCGAACGGCTGGACGAGGCGGCCGACGGTCGAGGGGGCGAAGACGGTGTCGGCGTCCAGCATGACGACGAGGTCGTGCGAGGCCCGCAGGACACCGTTGTTGAGGGCGGACGGTTTGCCGCCGTTGGGCTGCCGGATGACGGTGACGTTCTCCAGGGCGAGGGACTCCGCGAGGTCGGCGGTGCCGTCGCGGGATCCGTCGTCCACGACGATGATCTCGACGGGGTGGTCGCTCGCGGCGAGCGAACGGAGTGTCTTGGGGATGCACAGCTCCTCGTCGTAGGCGGGTACGACGACGCTGACAGGCCGGGTGACGGGTCGGTGTGCGCCGGTGTGCCGGCGCCGGTACCGACGGGCGTGGTGGCGGGCCAGACAGAGCAGGAGCACACACCGTGCGAGGACGAGCGAACCGACCACCAGCAGCAGCATGCTGACGGCCGACACCGCTGTCCCCGACACGGTGACGGCGGCGACGAAGATGCGGCCCTGCCACAACTCCGCTGTACTGACGGGGCTGGTGAAACTGTCGGTGCCGACGAGGTCGGCGAGGGTGGTGAAGCGATACCCCTGGGCCTTCAGCCGGGGGATCAGGCTCTCGAGGGCTTCGACGGTCTGTGATCTGTCTCCTCCCGCGTCGTGCAGGAGGATGACCGCGCCGCCGGCCGGCTCGTCGGGCATGGCCGCGTCGGCGATGGCCCGGGCGCCCGGACGTCGCCAGTCGTGGGTGTCCTGGTCGATGAATGCCAGGACGTAACCCCTCTCCCCCAGGCGCCGGGTGACGGCCCACGCCCGGGTGTCGAGGGCCGAGGTGGTCGAGGAGTAGGGCATCCGCATCAGCGACGTGTTGATGCCCCCGGCCCCGGCGAGGGCGAGTTGGGTCAGCGCGAGCTCACGGTCGACGGCGCTCGCGGACTGGGTGGTCAGGTCCGGGTGGGAGAAGGTGTGCACACCGATCTCGTGACCGGAACCGATCACACGGCGCAGAACTCCCGGGTGCCGGACGGTCTGTTGCCCGGTGACGAAGAAGGTGCCGGGCGTGCCGTGGTGATCGAGAACGGCCAGGATGCGGGGCGTCCAGGTGGGGTCGGGGCCGTCGTCGAAGGTCAGCACGACGGTCTTGGCCGGTGTGCGATAGGTCCGCAGGTGATCGTCGGTCGTGTCGACGACCGGGCCACCGCCGGCGATCACGCGGGGGACGCCGGTGGAGGGGCGCCCGCCGCGCCCTTCTTGGTCCCCGGCGAAGCCCCGCGTGGTGTAGCCCTCGATCAGGAGGACCGAGGCGACGAAGGCCAGCAGGAGGAGGGGAACGACGATGCGGAACCGGTGCCGCGGCGACAGGGACGCTCGCGTCCGCCGCGGACCGGGCGACCTCGGTGAGCGGACGGGTGACCGGTGAGGGCGCCGCCGCATCAGGGGGCCTCGGCCACCGAGGGGGCGGAGGGCAAGAGGGTGGCCGTGGAACCGGACGGCGCCACGGGGCTGGGGGCCGCCCCGGTGGGCTGGGAGGCGGGCGGCGGCGTCGGCGCCGGGGGCTCGGGGGCCGACGGGGCGGTGCTCGGCGGAGCGGGAGGAGAGGACGAGGGAGGAGAGGGCGGAGAGGGCGGAGAGGACGAGGGCGGAGAGGGCGGAGGCGAGGCGGGGGTGGTGCCCGTGCCGGGCGCGGGGGTGGGGGCGGGTGGGTCCCCGGGGGCCGAGGGCTGCGCCGGTGAGGTCGTGGGTGCTTGCGGTTCCGGTGTGTCAGGAGGTGCAGGTGAGCCGAGCGGTGGGTCCCCGGGCGCCAGGGGCGGGGCGACGGGAGCGCCGGGCTCGGTGGATCGCGGAATGAGCAGGGTGCTCGGGGCGCCGGGGCCCACACGGTCCGACGCGGGAAGCTCACCGGGTTCCTGGGGCGTCGGGCCGGGTGTGCGGGGTCCCGGTGCGGCGGGCGCCGCGATGTCGCCGGGCAGGATGGCCCCCGGGGCGAAGGGAGTTGCTCCCATCAGGCTCAGGCCCAGTACCGCCATGTACGCGGCCGCGGCGGTGGCCAGCCCGTAGCCGGTTCGTCGCAGATACCGGGCACGCCGACCGGAGGAGTCGACGAACACAGGGGAACTCCGCTCACCCGACGACCCCCGTCCCGTATGCCCCCTTTTGGCCCGAAGAAGCGCCATGAATTCAGCGTACGCCGCCACGGCGCGGGACAGTTCCTCTGAAGACCGGCAAGAATCCGGCAAGAATTTCTTACCTGCCGTGCAACCCTTCTCGCCCTCCACGGGTCGTACTTGGTGTCAGGACCCTTGGGGGAGGGGATCTGGGGGGATCGTCGGGGTTCCTGACGGGAGGGGAAAAGCCGAGGGGGCCCGGTCGATGGACCGGGCCCCCTCGAAACCGTTCAGAGCCTCCTCCGGCCCTTCGCGGGTGTCAGAAGAAGACCCCGCACCTCAGCAGGACGTTCGCGTACGGCCGTGCCTCGCCCGTGCGGACGACCAGCCGGGCCCCCGCCGACAGCTCCTTGAGCCGTTCGTGCGATACGAGGTCCAGCCCCGGGAAGTGCCCTTCCAGCAGCGACGACACCTCCGGGTTGGCCTCCCGCAGCTCCTGCGCCGCCGTCGCCCCCTCGACCACCAGCTCGGCCAGCAGCCCGTCCAGCACCTCGGCGAACGACGGCACGCCCGCCCGGAAGGCCAGGTCCACCACCCGGGGGCCGTCGGGGATCGGCATGCCCGCGTCGCACACCAGCACCCCGTCGCCGTGGCCGAGCTCGGCCAGCGCTCCGGCGAGGTGACGGTTCAGTATTCCGGCCTTCTTCATGAGCCGGCGACCTCCGCCGCCGTCGGGAAGGAGGCCTGCGCGCCCTTCTTGGTCACGGTCGCGGCACCCACCCGGGCCGCGTACGACGCCGCCTCCGCCAGCGACTCGCCCGCGCCCAGCCGGTAGGCCAGCGCCGCGGTGAAGGAGTCGCCCGCTCCCGTCGTGTCCACCGCGTCCACCTTCACGGCCGGCACGCGCGCGACACCCTCCGACGACGCCACCAGCGCGCCCTGTCCGCCCAGCGTCACCACCACCGACCTCGGGCCCTTGGCGAGCAGGATCCGCGCCCAGTCCTCGGGGGTGTCCCCGACGGCGGAGTCGCCCAGGATCACCTTCGCCTCGTGCTCGTTCACGATCAGCGGGTCGCAGGCCGCCAGCACCTCCGGCGGAAGGGGGCGTGGCGGCGAGGGGTTCAGCACGAAACGGCTCTCGGGAGCCAGGTTCCGTACGGTCTCCACCACCGTCTCCAGCGGGATCTCCAGCTGCGCCGAGACCACCCGGGAGCCCTGGAAGAGGCACCCGGCGGCCCTGACGTCCTCGGGTGTGAGACGGGCGTTGGCGCCGGGCGAGACGACGATGCTGTTGTCCCCGGACGGGTCGACCGTGATCAGCGCGACGCCGGTCGGCGCGCCGCCCACCAGGACTCCCACCGTGTCGACACCCGCCTCGCGCTGCGAGTCCAGCAGCAGCCTGCCGTGCGCGTCGTCGCCGACCCGGGCCAGCAGCGCCGTACGGGCACCCAGCCGGGCGGCGGCGACCGCCTGGTTCGCGCCCTTGCCGCCCGGGTGGACGGCCAGGTCGGAGCCGAGCACGGTCTCGCCGGCACCGGGCCGGCGCTCCACTCCGATCACCAGGTCGGCGTTGGCCGACCCCACGACCAGGAGGTCGTAGTCGTACATGAGTTGCTCCCCACGTGAGTGACATGGCCGGGCGGTCCACCAGCTGTGGTGACCGCCCGGCCGTTCCCCGATGTCAGCCGCTGAAGCCGGCCACGTTCTCCTTGGTGACCACCTTCACCGGCACCTTCACCGTCTCCTCGACGTCCTTGCCCTGGAGTGCCTTCAGGGCGTTGTCCACGGCGATCTTGCCCAGCTGGGAGGGCTGCTGCGCCACGGACGCGTACAGCGTGCCGCCCTCGACCGCCTTCAGTCCGTCCGGCGTGCCGTCGAAGCCGACGACCGAGACCGACTTGCCGGCCTTGGAGCCCAGGGCCTTGATCGCGCCGAGCGCCATCTCGTCGTTGGCGGCGATGACGCCCTGGACGTCCGGGTGGGCCTGGAGCAGGTTCGACATCACGTCGAGGCCCTTGGTGCGGTCGAAGTCGGCGGGCTGCTGGGCGACGACCTGGATGCCCGGGAAGGCCTTGAGGCCGTTGGCGAAGCCCTGCGCGCGCTCCCGGGCCGCGGACGTGCCGGCCTGGCCCTGGAGGATCACGATCTTGCCCTTGCCGCCCAGCTTGTCGGCGATGGTCTTGGCGGCGAGTTCACCGCCGGCGACGTTGTCGGAGGCGACGAGGGTGTCCACCGGCGCCTTGTTGACGCCCCGGTCGACCGCGATGACCGGGATCTTCGCCTTGTCCGCGGCCTTGACGGAGTTGCTCGCGGCGTCCGAGTCCACCGGGTTGACGATGATCGCGCCGAGGCCGGAACTGGTGAAGTTCTGCAGCTGGTTGGCCTGCTGGGAGGCGTCGTTCTGGGCGTCCGTGACGGTCAGGTCGACGCCCAGCTTCTTCGCCTCGGCCTGGGCGCCCGCCCGGATCTGCACGAAGAAGGGGTTGTTGAGGGTCGACAGCGACAGGCCCATCTTCGGCTTGTCCGCGGAGGCGGAGCCGTTGTGCAGGAACGACGTGGCGCCGACGATCGCGACGGTGACCACGGCCGCGAGTCCGTAGGTCGCCGCCTGCCTGCCCTTGCCTCCTTGGGAGGCACCGGCCACCGGGGTCGCGCCCGCCTTGCGCCGCAGCGTGTCGAACAGCACCGCGAGCGCGATGACGACACCGATGACGACCTGCTGCCAGAACGCGGACACGTTCAGCAGGTTGAGCCCGTTGCGCAGCACGGCCAGGATCAGCGCGCCGATGAGTGTGCCGGACGCCTTGCCGGTGCCGCCCGCGAGGGAGGCACCGCCGATGACGACGGCGGCGATCGCGTCCAGCTCGTAGCCGTCGGCGGCCTGGGGCTGCGCGGAGGAGAGGCGGGCGGCGAGCACGACACCGGCGACGGCGGCGAAGACGCCCGAGAAGGCGTAGATGGCGAGCTTCTGCTTCTTGACGCGCAGGCCGGACAGCCGGGCGGCCTCCTCGTTGCCGCCGATCGCGTACATGGAGCGGCCGATGTAGGTCCGGCCGAGCACGAAGGCCGCGATCAGGCCCATGACGGCCATCACCAGGACCGGCACCGGCAGCCAGCCGCCGAGGGTGTCGCCGAGGTGGGAGACGGAGTCGGGGAAGGCGATCGGCGAGCCCTCGGAGATGACGAGGGACAGACCGCGGGCCACCGACAGCATGGCCAGCGTGGCGATGAACGGCGGCAGCTTGCCGTAGGAGATCAGGATGCCGTTGACCAGGCCGCAGACGATGCCCGTCGCTATGGCGAGGAGGACGGCGAGGAAGACCGGGACGCCCGCCGAGGTGGCGCTCCAGGCGAGGACCGTGGCGGACAGCGCGGCGACCGAGCCGACGGACAGATCGATGCCCGCGGAGACGATCACGAAGGTCACGCCGAAGGCGAGGATGGCCGTCACGGCCGCCTGTACGCCGACGTTGAGCAGGTTGTCCGTCGTCAGGAAGTCGCCGGACAGCGCCGACATCGCGATGACGAGGACGATGAGCGCGGTGAGCGCGCCGTTGTCGAGCAGGAGGCGGCGCAGGCCTCCCGAGGCGCCACCCGCGCCCGTCGTGCTCTTGAGCGTGTCAGTGGCCACGGGAGGCCTCCTTGTCAGTGCTGGGGTTGCTTACTGCGAGTGCCATCACGGCGTCCTGGGTCGCCTCGTCGGCGGAGAGTTCACCGGCGATCCGGCCCTGGGCCATCACCAGCACCCGGTCGCTCATGCCCAGCACCTCGGGCAGGTCGCTGGAGATCATCAGGACGGCCGCGCCGGCAGCGGTGAGTTCGTTGACGAGCTGGTAGATCTCGACCTTGGCGCCGACGTCGATGCCGCGCGTCGGCTCGTCGAGGATCAGCACCTTGGTGTCGGCGAGCAGCCACTTGCCGATGACGACCTTCTGCTGGTTGCCGCCGGAGAGGGTGCGCACGTGCTGGCCGAGTCCGGCCATCCGCACACCGAGCTGCTTCGCGATCCGCCCGGCGGCCGCGCGCTGCCCCTTGAGGTCGACGAGCCCGCCGCGCGTGGCCGACCGCAGGGTCACCAGGCCGAGGTTCTCCTCGACGGAGGCGTCCAGCACCAGGCCCTGGCCCTTGCGGTCCTCGGGAACGAGCCCGATCCCGGCGGTCATCGCCGCGTTGACGTCGTACTTGGCGATCGGGGCGCCGGAGACCTTGACGGTGCCCCTGTCGTACGAGTCGGCTCCGAAGACGGCCCGAACGACCTCGGTACGGCCCGCGCCGACCAGTCCCGCGATGCCGACGACCTCACCGGCGTGCACCTCGAAGCCGACGTCGTGGAAGACGCCGTCCCGGGTGAGTCCCTCGACGGACAGCAGCGCGGCGCCCCGGTCGGCCCGTTCGCGCGGGTACTGCTGCTCGATGGAGCGCCCGACCATGAGCCGGACGAGTTCGTCCTCGGGGGTGGAGGCGGGGACCTGGCCGACGCTCTTCCCGTCCCGGATGACCGTCACGCGGTCGCCGAGTGCGGCGATCTCCTCGAGGTGGTGGGTGATGAAGACGATCCCGACGCCGTCCTCGCGCAGCGCACGCACGATCGCGAAGAGCTTGTCGACCTCCTCGGAGGTGAGCACGGCCGTCGGCTCGTCCATGATCAGCACACGGGCGTCCAGGCTGAGCGCCTTGGCGATCTCGACCATCTGCAGGCGCGCG
Source organism: Streptomyces sp. NPDC002130 (assembly GCF_040296465.1). Lineage (NCBI taxonomy): Bacteria > Bacillati > Actinomycetota > Actinomycetes > Kitasatosporales > Streptomycetaceae > Streptomyces > Streptomyces sp. NPDC002130. The sequence continues at coordinate 13,178 of NZ_JBEOXI010000137.1, read as the reverse complement.
ATGCCGAGTTCGCGTACCCGCGCGCGGGGCGACACGTCCACGCCGACCCGCTTCAGCAGGGCCTCCGCGTCGGCCTCCATGCGCCCCCGGTCGATCATCCCGAACCGGCGCGGCTGACGCCCGAGGAAGATGTTCTCGGCGACCGTGAGGTCGGGCACCAGGTTGAACTCCTGGTAGATGGTGGCGATCCCGAGCCGCTCGGAGTCCTGCGCACCCTGGATGCGGGTCTCCTCACCGCCGACCAGGATCCGCCCGGCGTCGGGGGTGTACGCGCCGGAGAGCATCTTGATGAGGGTGCTCTTGCCGGCACCGTTCTCACCGAGCAGGACGTGCACCTCGCCCCGGCGCAGATCGAAGTCGACGCCGTCCAGCGCGACCACGCCCGGGAAGGTCTTCCGTATGCCCTCGATGCGCAGCAACTCGTCCGCGTTGCTCACGTCGTGCTCCTTTGCACTGGGGTGGGGTTCTCGCCGCACGAGCGGCGTACGACGAGCCGGGCGGGGAGGGTGACGGACTGACCGGGCCGCCCCTCGATGCGGTCGACCAGGGCCCGTACGGCGGCCCGGCCCAGCTCGCCCGTGGGCTGGGCGATCGCGGTGACCGGCGGGTCCGTGTGCACGAACCACGGGATGTCGTCGAACGCGGCCAGCGCGAGGTCGTCCGGGACGCGCAGGCCCCGCGCGCGTACGGCGTCCAGCGCGCCGAGCGCCATCAGGTTGTCGGCCGCGAAGACGACCTCGGGCGGCTCGGCCAGGTCGAGGAAGCCCTCGGTGACCAGCCGGCCGCTCTCGGCCTGGAAGTCGCCCTGCCCTGTGTAGGCGTCGGGCAGTTCGAGCCCGTACGCGCCGAGCGCCTCCCGGAAGGCCTCGACGCGCTCCTGGCCGGTCGTGGTCGCCGCCGGGCCCGCGATGATCGCCAGCCGCCGGTGCCCGAGCCCGTGCAGATGCGCCACGAGGTCCCGCACGGCGGCCCGGCCGTCCGCCCGCACCACCGGCACGTCCACGCCCGGGATCCACCGGTCCACGAAGACCATGGGCGTCCCGGCCCGTACGGCGTCCAGCATCAGCGGCGAGCCGCCGTCCGTGGGTGAGACGAGCAGTCCGTCGATCCGGCGGTCCAGGAGGTTCCGTACGTGGTGGTCCTGCAGGTCCGGCCGCTCGTCGGCGTTGCCGATGATGACGCTGTAGCCGAGGGCACGGGCCTCCTCCTCGACGGAGCGGGCCAGCTCGGTGAAGTAGGGGTTCATCACGTCGCTGATGACCAGGCCGAGGGTGTGGGTCTGGTCGGTGCGCAGGGAGCGGGCGACGGCGTTCGGGCGGTAGCCCAGGGTCTCGACGGCGGCCAGCACGCGGGTGCGTGCGTCGGCGCTGACCGACGGATGGTCGTTCAGGACGCGCGAGACCGTGGCGACGGATACGCCGGCCTCGGCAGCGACGTCCTTGATGCTGGCCACCGCCGCTCCACCTCCTTGTGGATCAGTCGTGGGAGCACCCGCGACGACTGGGGCGAGTGCTCGTGGAATCGATTACACCGACGGAGGGATGGAATCGATTACACGCCGGTAAATCAAGCCCCCGCAGGCACCTCTTGACCGGATCGTGATGTCGCGGGAGGCTCCCCGGCGGTTCAGGGTGGAGGAAGGAGGTCCGTTTCCACGGCGAGCGGAGGAGCCATGACGGCAGCGACTCGCGACGACGTACCCGTCGCGCTCGGAGGCGACGGCGTAGAGGTGCGCAACATGCCGATCGGGGGCGGTATGTCGATCAGCTACATCACTCTGCCCCAGGGCACGGACATGGGCCCGGCCCTCAAGGGGCTGCCCGACGACGCGTGCCAGTGCCCGCACTGGGGCTATCTGCTGAAGGGTCGGATCCGGATGCGGACGGCCTCCGGCGAGGAGGAGTACGAGGCGGGGCAGGCGTACTACTGGGGCCCCGGCCATGTGCCGCTCGCCCTGGCGGACACCGAGCTGGTGGAGTTCTCCCCGGACGCGGACTTCAAGCAGGTGATCGACCACGTGGTGGCGCAGTCCGGGTGAGGCCGGGGCCTGATCCGCCGGGCCCGGTGGATTCGCCGGGCCCGTGATATTCGCCGGGCGGCGTACGTTTCGCCGGCCCCGTGTGATTCGCGGCCCGTGTGCTTCGCCGGCCCCGTGCGATTCGCGGCCCGTGTGATTCGCCGGCCCCGCGCCGATGAGTTTCGCCGGTCCGGGCGGTCTTACCCGCATCGACCACAGGAGGAGCCCCGTGTCCCAGCTGCTGCGTGTGCAGAACTTCAACGTCTCGAGTGACGGATTCGGTGCCGGTGAGGGCCAGAGCCTGGAGCGGCCGTTCGGCCATGCCGATCCCGGCACGATGTTCGCCTGGGCCGGGGCCACGGCGAGCTGGCCGAACCGCACCGATCCGGGCGGGAGCCGCGGCCTCGACGACTACTTGGTGCGCGACTTCCACCACGACATCGGCGCCGAGATCATGGGCCGCAACAAGTTCAGCCCGCAGCGCGGCCCTTGGGAGGACCACGAGTGGCAGGGCTGGTGGGGCGACGAGCCGCCCTTCCACACGCCGGTGTTCGTAATGACGCACCACGAGCGTCCCTCGTTCACCCTCTCCGACACGACGTTCCACTTCGTCGGCGGGGATCCCGCCGAGGTCCTCGCCCAGGCGCGCAAGGCGGCCGGGGGCAAGGACGTCCGGCTCGGCGGCGGGGCGACGGTCATCCGGCAGTTCCTGGACGCCGACCTGGTCGACACGCTGCACGTGGCGGTCTCGCCCCATGTGGTGCTCGGGTCCGGCTCACGGCTGTGGGAGTCGCCCGAGGAACTGCTCGACCGCTTCCACTGCGATGTGGTGCCGAGCCCCAGCGGGGTGATCCATCACCTGTTCTGGCGGAAGTGACGGCGGGTCAGGCGCCCTTGCCCCAGTCCAGACGGTCGGCGAGTCCGGCGGCGGTGAAGGCTGCCGCCAACTCGTCGCCGCCTTCGGTGAAGTGGGCCCAGCTGTCGTAGTGCACCGGGACCACGCGGCGGGCGCCGAGGATCCGCGCGGCCTCGGCGGCCATCGCGCTGTCCAGGACGATGACCTGGCTGTCGAAGAGGACGGGGAAGCGGGGCGCGCCGGCGAAGAGCACGGCGGTGTCGACGGGGCCGAAGCGGCCGGCGATCTCGCGGACGGCGTCGAGTGAGGCGTTGTCGCCGCTGACGTAGACGGTGGGCAGACCCTCGCCGGTCAGGACGAAGCCGACGACCTGACCGGTGAACGGCTCGACCTGCTCGCGGGGTCCGGGGCCGTGCAGGGCGGGGACGCCGGTCACGGTGACCGTGCCGCCGCCCGGGCGGTCCAGTGCGACGGTCTCCCAGTCGGCCAGGCCCCTGACCTTGCCCCCGAGGCTCTCGCGCAGCCGCTCGCCGCCACCGGGCGTGGTCAGGGTGAGGGGTATGCGGGCGAGCAGGGCCCGGCCGGAGGTGTCGAGGTTGTCGGGATGCTCGTCGTGGGAGAGCAGGACCACGTCGACGGGTCCGAGGTCGCCCGGGCCGGAGGCTGAGGGCGCGGTCTTGGTCAGCTGCGGGCGGCCCGGGCTGCCGTAGTCACCGGGGGCGTCGAACGTCGGGTCGGTCAGGAAGCGCAGGCCGCCGTACTCGAAGTGGGCGGTCGGGCCGCCGAGGACGCGGACGGGGAAGTCGGCCGTCACGGGAACAGAGGACACACAGCACCTCACGGATAGACGCGGTTGAACCGTGAGATGACCGTAGCCGCTTCTCATGGATACGGGCAACCTTTAACATGAGAAACATGGAGGAGCCCGTGACCGAACAGCCCGCCCCGCCGCCCGCGCAGGGCGAGGAGGAGCACCTCTCCCTTGCCCTCGCCAACACCGCGATCGCACTGCCCGGCGGGCGCACGCTCGATCTCGTGGGCACCCCCGCGCAGGCGAACCACTGGCTGACCCAGCGCGGCCTCGCACCGGTCGACGCCGGCATGCGGGAGATGTGCGCGGCCCAACTGCGGTCGCTGCGCGAACAGATCAGGTCGCTGTTCGCCGCCCGCACCGACGGCGTGCCCGCCCTGCCCGCGGCGGTGACGGCCATCAACGACGCGATGACCAGGGTCCCGACGGCCCCGCTGCTGCGGTGGGACGACAAGACCGGCCCCTACCGCACGGCCCCCCATCCCACCACCGCGATCGTCGACCTCGCCCTGGCGACCCTCGCCTCGGACGCCGCCGACCTGCTCACCTCTCCCGCGGCTGAGCGCCTCACCGCCTGCGGCTCCCCGCCCTGCAACCGCTACCTGCTCCGCCACGGCCGCCGCCACTGGTGCTCCACCCGCTGCGGCGACCGCGCCCGCGCGGCCAGGGCATACGCCCGGCGCAGCGAGTCGGGCTGAGTCCGTCCCGGTCACGGCCGGGGACTGCGGGGGTGAGCCGTGCCCCTCCGCTCTCCGCGACCCTCTGACAACGGGCCGAAGTAAGGTGCCGTTCATCTCGCGAACGCGCCGAGCACAAGGAGGCGTCATGCTCGCGGACTCGTCGGCGCTGGCGGCCGGAAGGCGTCATTCGGTCGCCCGGCGCCGGGATGGAACCGTTCTCGCCGTGGGCAATACCGCAGCCGCTGAATGTCGTGTCGAGCGATGGGAAGACGTCGTCGCGGTGGCAGCCGGCAACGTCCACACCGCGACGAACACGGGCAGGTCCCACACGGTGGGACTCCGGTCGGACGGCACGGTGCTGGCAACCGGGTGGAACGGTGACGGGCAATGTGATGTCGCCGGATGGCGAGGCGTCACGGCCGTGGCCGCAGGCTGGCGCCGCACGCTCGGGCTGCTCGCGGACGGCCGCGTGCTGGCGGCCGGCCGGAGTGCGGAAGGACAGTGCGACGTGGAGTCCTGGCGCGAGATGGTCGCCCTCTCGTGTGGCGACTGGCACTCGGTCGGCGTCCGGTCGGACGGTTCCGCGCTGGCAGCGGGAAGCAACCGGCGACGGCAGTGTGCCGTGGAAGGGTGGCGCGACCTGGCCGCCGTTTCGGCCGGGTATCTCCATACCGTCGGCCTCAGAGCCGACGGGCGGGCGGTGGCGACCGGGGACCGGGCGACCGGGGCGTGCGAGGTCGATGCATGGGAAGACGTGGTGGCGCTCAGCGCGGGCAGCTACCACACCGTCGGGGTCACTGCCTCCGGACGGGTCCTCGCAACGGGAGACAACAGCTACGGACAGTGCGACGTCGGCGATTGGCGCGACGTCGTCGCCGTCGCGGCCGGTTCGACGCACACCCTCGCCCTGCGTGCCGACGGCACGGTCGCGTCCGCAGGGAACAATGCCGACCGACAGTGCGAAGTCGACACCTGGTCCGGAGTCCGGCTCCCCCAAGCCCCTTTTTAGTGGGGGGCTTTGCCTTCGCCCTGCGAGAGAAACCCGGTATCGCTGCAGGAAGCCAACCGGCTCCAGGGCCCGGTCCTGCTGAGGACGGCGGGTGTCGAGGCCGCCGCCTACGCGCCCTTCGGGCAGGAGATCGCCGCCGGGGTGGCCACGTGGCTGCCGGGATACAACGAGCAGATCGACCGGGGCTCGTTCCCGGCCGAGGTGTCGTCGCTGGAGACCGACGCGCGGGCGGTGGCGCATCTAGTACCCGGTGCTGATCGAGGAGTTCGGCAAACCCGGCACCCGCTGACCGAAGCCCGACGCCTCACGCCGAGTCGTTCAGCAACCGGCTCAGGTGCTCACGCCCGGGTTCCAGGAGGTCGGGCAGCGGCGGCGCCCCCTCGTACCAGCGCTTCTCGTACTCCCAGCAGAGCCAGCCCTCCCAGCCGTGGCGGGAGAGGACCTCGACGCATTCGGCCAGGGGCAGCACGCCCGCGCCGAGCGGCAGGGGGGTGGTGTCCTCGACGGAGGCGATGTCCTTGACCTGGACGTAGCCGAGGTGGGGGGAGAGCGCCGCGTAGGTCTCGGAAGGCTGCTCGCCGCCCAGCCAGGTGTGCATCACGTCCCACAGGGCGCCGACCTGTCGGTGGCCCACCAGGCCGAGGATGCGCATGGCGTCGGCGGCGGTGCGGTGGGAGTCGTGGGTTTCGAGGAGGATGCGTACGCCGAGATCGTTGGCGTGTTCGGCGGCCGTGCCCAGGCGCCGGGCGGCCGTCGCGTCGGCCTCCTCGGGGGTCTGGACGTCCAGGTCGCCGCCGGGGAAGACACGGACGTACGGGGCACCGAGGTCGCGGGCCAGGTCGAGGAGGGCTCGGATCTCGGCCAGGACGGGCTCGTCGTCGCCCGGCGCGGCGACCCGTGCGTAGCCCGCCAGGCCCAGGAGCTCTACGCCCGCTCCCTTGAACTCGGCCGCGACGTCCGCCCGTTCGGCGGCGCCGAGGCCGGTGTGGACCGGTTCCTCGGGATGGGTGCGCAGCTCCACGCCGTGGTAGCCGTGCGTGGTCGCGAGGCGAAGGACGTCAGTCAGGGGCAGGCCAGGGACACCGAGGGTGGAGAACGCCAGCTTCATGAAGACGGAATCTACCCGGCACCCCCGCCTCCGACTCCTCTCCGTCACTCCTGTGTTGCGTCAAGATCCAGCCGCCAGTCCTGGCCGGTGAGATCCCGGCCGAAGGAGCGGTGCGGTTTCTCCGCGACCAGCACGAAACCGTGGCGCCGGTAGATGCGGCGGGCCGCGGCGAGGATGTCGTTGGTCCACAGGACCACCTCGCGGTAGCCCGCCTCGCGCGCGAAGTCCACCAGCGCGCCGACCAGACGGTCGCCGATGCCGAGTCCGCGCGCGTCCGGCTCGACGAGCAGGAGCCTGAGCCGGGCGGCGCCGGGCGCGTCGTCCCGTACGCACATCACGCACCCCACCGGCCGGCCGTCCAGCTCGGCGATCCAGGTCCGCTCCCGGCGCGGGTCGTGATCCTCGGCGTAGTCGGCGACGATCCTCGCCACCAGTGCCTCGTAGTCGGCGTCGAAGCCGTACTCGGCGGCGTACAGGGCGGCGTTGCGCTGCACGATCCAGCCGAGGTCGCCGGGGACGGGCTCGCGCAGCACGACGTCCTCGGGGCGCGGGGCCCGGCCGTCGCCCAGGATCGTCCGGACGGTCCGCAGGGCCTCCGCCAGCCGCGGCCGGTCCTCGGCCCGGACCGTGTCCAGCAGCGCCCCGACCGCCTGCCGCGCCCGCTCGTCGAGCAGCGCGGCGGCCTGCCGGCCGGGCGTGGTGAGCGTGATGCGGCGGCGGCGCGGATCCGTCTCGGACGGGCCGCGCTCGACCAGTCCGTCCTCCTCGAACCTGTTCAGGATGCGGGTCAGGTACCCGGCGTCCAGGTGCAGCTGGGCCCGCAGGTCGGCGGCGTCCGTGCGCGGTGCGTGCGCCAGCTCGTAGAGGACGCGGGACTCGGTGAGGGTGTAGGGGGCGTAGAGCCGGCGGCCGTGGTCGAGGGCGCCGATGACGTTCGTGTAGAAGCGGTTGAAGGAGCGGATGTCCTGGACGGTCATGGCGTCGACCCCCGATACTTGACTGAGTCAGGGATATCTGTGGCCGAGCCTAGTCGTCCAGGACGTCCGAGACCAGGCACGGGATGATCCGGACGGTTGGACGGGAGACGGCCGATGAGTTTCTCCGTGTTCCGCAGTCAGAAGAAGAGAATCCGACACGAGAGACCGAGGAACCCAGCATGCGCACCCTGATCAGCACCGCTTTCGTCTCGCTCGACGGCGTCGTGGAGGCGCCGGGCGGCGAGCCCGGCTACCGGAACTCCGGCTGGACGTTCAAGGACGTCGAGTTCCTTCCCGAGGCCTTCGAGATCAAGGAACGGGAGCAGAAGGAGGCCACCGCGATGATGATGGGCCGCATCAGCTATGAGGCGTTCAGTCCGGTGTGGCCCGGCATGGAGGACTTCGCCGACTACAATGTGATGCCGAAGTACGTCGTCTCCACCACCCTCGCCGAGGAGAACCTGGTGTCGAACTGGGGCGAGACGACGATCCTGCGCTCGCTCGACGACGTCGCCGCGTTGAAGGAGACCGAGGGCGGCCCGATCATCGTCCACGGCAGCGCCTCCCTGAACCAGGCCCTTTCCGACGCCGGCCTGATCGACCGCTACCACCTGCTCGTTTTTCCGCTCCTGCTCGGGGCGGGCAAGCGGCTCTTCAGCGCCACGGACAAGGACACCCAGAAGCTGCGGCTCGTCGAGCACGAGGCCTACGCCAACGGTCTGCAGAAGAACGTCTTCGAGGTCGTCCGCTGACGGGGCCGCTGCGTACGCGTCCAAGGGGCCGGCCCGGCGGGTGTGGAATCACGGGAGGGTGGGGCCGTTCAGGCCGAGGCGAGGACGTGCCGGGAGACTGGGGCGCGCCGACCGGAGCAGGGCCGTTCAGGCCGAGGCGAGGACGTGCCGGCCGAAGCAGGGGCGTTCAGGCCGAGGCGCGGGCGCGCCGACCGAGACTGGGGCGCGCCGACCGGAGCAGGGGCGTGTGTTCCCGCGGCACTCCGACCCCGCCCCCTCAAGCCCCGGCACCCCCGCCCCCCGCACCAACCCCGCGCCTCTCAAGCCCCAGCACCCACACCCGGCACCAACCCCGGGCCCCCTCAAACCCCAGCACCTCAAGAAGACCGCGGCACCCCGGAGGACCCCCGCACCATCAACTCCCCCCGCACCGACGCGATCCCCCCGGGCGGCGCCTCCTCACGCCCCATCGCGATCCGCCCGGCGCGGGCCCCGGCCTCGGCCAGCGGCAGCCGCACGGTCGTCAGCGAAGGCACCGCGTCGATGCTGAACGGCAGGTCGTCGAAGCCCGCCACCGACACGTCCTCCGGGATCCGTAGCCCCGAGTCCCGCAGCGCGGCGCACGCGCCCAGCGCGACGGAGTCGTTCGCCGCGACGACCGCCGTCAGCGACGGGTCACGCCGCATCAGCTCCAGCGTCGCCTCGTAGCCGGACCGCCGGTCGTAGCGCCCGTGCACCGTCCAGCGCGGGTCCTCCTCGATGCCGTGCGCGACCAGCGCGGCCCGGTGGCCCTCCAGCCGGTGCCGTGTGGTCGTCCGCTCCTGCGGACCCGCGATGTACCCGAGCCGCCGGTGCCCGAGCCCGATGAGGTGCTCGGTCAGCTCCTGCCCGCCGCCGCGGTTGTCGAAGGTCAGCGCGATCGCCCCGGTGTCCGGCGCCTGCGGCCGCCCGCACAGCACGACCCGCGTGCCGGCCTCGGTCAGCTTCCGCACCTTCGCGTCCATCGCCGCCTTGTGCGGCGCGTCCTCGATCGCACCGCCGGTCAGCACCACGGCCGCCGCCCGCTGCCGCTGCAGCAGCGTGAGGTACGTCAGCTCCCGCTCCGGAGAGCCGCCCGTGTTGCAGACCACCGCGAGTCTCTCCCCGCCCGCGCGTCCGCCCGGCCCGCCGATCTCACCCTGGATCGCGCTCGCCATGATCCCGAAGAACGGGTCGGCGATGTCATTCACCAGGATCCCGACCAGGTCGGAAGTGGCGGCGGCCAGGGCGCTCGCGGGCCCGTTGAGCACATAGTCCAGCTCGTCCACGGCCTTCAGCACCCGCTCGCGGGTGGAGGCCGCCACGGGGTAGTTCCCGTTCAGCACGCGCGACACCGTCGCGGGTGAGACCTGTGCGCGGGCCGCCACATCCGCCAGGGTCACCGTCATCTCGTCGTCCTCCGGTCGCGCATCTCGTCTCCGCCCTCGTACACACTCAGACCACTGGCCATGGTTCCGAGCGGAACAGCAGGTCGGCCCCCGCTGCCCCGACAAACCCATGGCCATGGTTCCGAGCAGACCTTAAGCCCCCGACCCCCTGTTGTTCGCCCCCTCGAACAACTCGTCCTGGTCACGGTCTTGTCCGGACCGCGGTTCAGAGGCTAGCTTCTTCGTATGTAGAAAGCGCTTGCTGCAACGCTCACCAGTCCACGGCCGGCTCTACGGGCCGCCTGTGCAGGGTGGGGCGTACGCGGCGCGACGACCGCGTACGAAGGGAACGACGTGACACGCAAGACGGTGCGTATCGCCATGAACGGCGTGACCGGGCGCATGGGCTACCGCCAGCACCTGGTCCGCTCCATCCTCGCCCTCCGCGAGCAGGGCGGCCTCGACCTCGGCGACGGCACCGTGCTGTGGCCCGAGCCGATCCTGGTCGGCCGCCGCGAGCACGCGCTGAAGGCCCTGGCCGAGCAGCACGGGCTGGAGCACATCTCCACGGACGTGGACGCGGTCCTCGCCGACGAGACGGTGGACATCTACTTCGACGCGCAGGTCACCTCCGCCCGCGAGGAGGCCCTGAAGAAGGCCATCGCGGCCGGCAAGCACATCTACACCGAGAAGCCGACCGCCACCGGTCTCGACGGCGCCCTGGACCTCGCCCGGCTGGCGAACGAGGCCGGCATCAAGCACGGCGTCGTCCAGGACAAACTCTTCCTCCCGGGCCTGCTCAAGCTGAAGCGGCTCATCGACGGGGGCTTCTTCGGCCGGATCCTGTCCGTGCGCGGCGAGTTCGGCTACTGGGTCTTCGAGGGCGACTGGCAGGCCGCCCAGCGCCCGTCGTGGAACTACCGGGCCGAGGACGGCGGCGGCATCGTCGTCGACATGTTCCCGCACTGGGAGTACGTGCTGCACGAGCTGTTCGGCCGGGTGAAGTCCGTCCAGGCGCTCACCGCCACGCACATCCCGCAGCGCTGGGACGAGAACGACAAGCCCTACGACGCGACGGCCGACGACGCCGCGTACGGCGTCTTCGAACTCGAGGGCGGCGCCATCGCCCAGATCAACTCCTCCTGGGCCGTCCGCGTCAACCGCGACGAGCTGGTGGAGTTCCAGGTGGACGGCACGGAGGGCTCCGCGGTCGCGGGCCTGCGCAACTGCCGCGTCCAGCACCGCAGCGCCACCCCCAAGCCGGTCTGGAACCCGGACATCCCCGCCACGGAGGTCTTCCGCGACCAGTGGCAGGAGGTCCCGGACAACACCGAGTTCGACAACGGCTTCAAGGCCCAGTGGGAGCTGTTCCTGCGGCACGTCTACGCCGACGCCCCCTACCACTGGGACCTGCTGGCCGGTGCCCGCGGTGTGCAGCTCGCCGAGCTGGGCCTGAAGTCCTCGGCCGAGGGCCGCCGCCTCGACGTGCCGGAGATCTCGCTGTGACGATCCGACTCCCCGGCGCCGGCGGGGCGTTGCGGGCCTACGAGCCCCGCACCGAGCCCCTGGCGGTGACCCCCGGCACGCCCTTCACCTCCCGCACGGTCTTCTCGGCCGCGCACGTCGTCGCCGACCCGTACGCCGACATCTCCCCCGACTCCCCCGCCGCCGTCGACTGGGACCTGACCCTCGCCTTCCGCCGCCACCTGTGGTCGCACGGGCTGGGCGTCGCCGAGGCCATGGACACCGCCCAGCGCGGCATGGGCCTGGACTGGGCGGGCGCGGCCGAGCTGATCCGCCGCAGCGCCGCCGAGGCCAAGGCGGTCGGCGGTCTGATCGCCTGCGGTGTCGGCACCGACCAGCTGACCGGCCCGGCGACCCTGGACGAGGTCCGCGCGGCGTACGAGGAGCAGCTCGCCCTCGTGGAGGAGTCCGGCGCGCAGGCCATCCTGATGGCGTCCCGGGCGCTCGCGGCGGCGGCCTCCGGCCCCGAGGACTACCTGGAGGTCTACGGCCACCTGCTGCGCCAGGCCTCCGAGCCGGTGATCCTGCACTGGCTCGGCCCGATGTTCGACCCGGCGCTTGAGGGCTACTGGGGGTCAGCCGACCTGGACGCGGCGACGGACACGTTCCTGGAGGTGATCGCCGCCCACCCCGACAAGGTCGACGGCATCAAGGTCTCCCTGCTGGACGCCCGGCGCGAGATCGACATCCGCCGCCGGCTCCCGCAGGGCGTGCGCTGCTACACCGGCGACGACTTCAACTACCCCGAGCTGATCGCGGGCGACGAGCAGGGCTTCAGTCACGCGCTGCTCGGCATCTTCGACCCGCTGGGCCCGCTGGCGGCGGAGGCGGTCCGGGTCCTGGACACGGGCGACACGCAGGGCTTCCGCGAGCTGCTGGACCCCACGGTCGGACTCTCCCGCCACCTCTTCCAGACCCCGACCCGCTTCTACAAGACGGGGGTCGTCTTCCTCGCCTGGCTCGCGGACCACCAGCCGCACTTCACGATGGTCGGCGGCCTGCAGTCGGCCCGCTCGCTGCCGCACCTCGCGAGGGCGTACGAACTGGCCGACGGGCTGGGTCTGTTCCCCGACCCGAAGCTGGCGGAGGAACGGATGAAGACGCTGCTGAGCGTGTACGGGGTGAACCAGTGAGCGGGTCGCTGGAGCGCTTCTCCATCAACCAGATGACGGTGAAGCAGCTGTCGTTGCCTGAACTGGCCGACGGCTGCGCCCGGTTGGGCATCCACAACGTGGGGCTCTGGCGCGAGCCGGTGCGGGCGCACGGCCTGGAGGCCACGGCCAAGCTGGTCCGGGACGCGGGGCTGACGGTGACGACGTTGTGCCGGGGCGGCTTCTTCACGGCGATCGATCCGACGGAGCGCGCGGAGGCCCTGGCGGACAACCGCCGTGCGATCGACGAGGCGGCGGTCCTGGGCACGGACACCCTGGTCCTGGTCTCGGGCGGTCTGCCCGCCGGCTCCAAGGACCTGCACGGCGCCCGTGAACGCATCGCGGACGCGCTGGCGGAACTGGGCCCGTACGCGCGGGAGCGCGGTGTCCGTCTGGCCATCGAGCCGCTGCACCCCATGTACGCCGCGGACCGCTGTGTGGTGTCGACCCTGGCCCAGGCCCTGGACCTGGCCGAGCGTTTCCCGGCGGACCAGGTCGGTGTCACGGTCGACACGTACCACATCTGGTGGGACGACACCGCGCCCGCGCAGATCGCCCGGGCCGGTGCGGGCGGCCGCATCCACACCTTCCAGCTGGCCGACTGGACGACCCCCCTCCCGGAGGGCGTCCTCACCGGCCGCGGCCAGATCGGTGACGGGGCGATCGACATGCGGGAGTGGCAGGACCACGTCGAGGCGGCCGGCTACACCGGCGCCATCGAAGTGGAGCTGTTCAACGACGTCCTGTGGGCCCGGGACGGCCAGGAGGTCCTGGCCGAAACGGCGAAGAGGTTCACCGAACACACCCGCTGACCCGGCTCCCCGCCATGCCGCTGCCCCGCCCCGCCGACCGGGGGGCGGGGCAGCGGCATGTCCGGGCCCGCGCCGGGTGGAACGGAGCGGCGGGTG
>NZ_JBEOXI010000136.1:0-21857 GCF_040296465.1 Streptomyces sp. NPDC002130 | reverse complement strand
CCGACCTGTTCCGTCCCGACACCGAGAAAATTACGGAGCTACGGCTTCAGTCGATTATCGGAGGCGCTTCTCCGATCCCTGCTGGAGCAATAACGCCTCGAAGGTGATCTGGGCCGGATCGGCGTAGGACCACTGCATGCGGTTCGGCTCGGGCCGAGGAGCGCCCTGCCCTGCACCGGCCGCGAGGCGCGGCCCTGCTGTCAGCGGCCCACGGGATCGTCTTCGGCGCCGTCGGTCCGCGTGCGCAGCAGTGCGTGGCCGCCGTGGCTCAGGGGGGTGTCCAGCTGCAATCGGGCTGCTTCGCTGCCGGTTCGGGCGTCGAAGACGTGGACTTCGCCGTGACCGCCGCGGGTGACGGCGACCCAGTCGGAGCCCGGCGAGGCGGCCACCGCACGGCGTTGGACGCCCTCCCAGGGGGTGCCGCCGCGGCGGGGTGCGCCGTCCATGGCGGGAAGCGAGACCCGGCGGGCGGTGTCGTCGGCGTCCAGGAGGATCAGTTCGTCGCCGTCCGGATGAATGCGGGTGAACGCGGTGTGGTGTTGGGCGAGGGCCAGCCGGAAGACCAGGCCGGGGCCGAGCTCGGTCAGAGTGGTGCGGTTCGTCTCCAGGTCGTGGCGCCATGCCTGGTTGGTCCATTCCGGCCACCGCAGCGGGTCTGCGGGACCGCCCCGCAGTGTCGACCACAGCGCCCGTCGCCGAGTGTCGAGCCGCAGGTACCAGCCCCGGGCAGGTGCATCCCAGGGGATCGTCTGCTCCGGGGCGAGAGTGTTTCCCTCGCGGCGTGCCCGGTGCACCCCGTCACCCGTGGCTGCGAACACGTGGCTCGAGTACGGGTCTTGAGCGTCCCCGTGTCCGTCGTCCGGCAGCGGAAGGTGTGTGTGGGGCGCGACCGGAGGGCAGCCGGGTGGTGCCGCGAGCAGGTCGGCGAACCGGTGGACGGCCAGTGTGCCGGGCTCCCGGTGCCGTAGGACGACCAGCGGATCACCGTTGCCCATAACCGTCGCACCCGGTTCGCCGACGCGGGTGCGTACCCGGGTCGCGTCTCCCGTCGTGAGGTCGACGACCGTCAGCAAATCCGACCACGGCTCGCCGTTCTCGCCCACGCCCGTCGTGACGGCCGCCCACCGGCCGGACGGGTCGCAGGCCAGGTGCTCGGCCGGCACGGCGACCGGTATCGCCGTCTCCACCAGCTCATCGCCGAAGGGGTCGAGCACCAGCAACTCGCCCCTGCGATCGTCGACGCAGGCCGCTCGCCCGCCCGGCAACGGCAGGAATCCGGCGTGCTCCGAGAGGTGACGGCCGGTGAGGCGGCCCGTCTCGGTGCCGTCCGGCACGGCCAGCACGTGGACGGATCCCTCCAGGTGGTCGGAGACGAGCAGCAAGGCGAGGGCGGCTGTCATCGATGCCTCCATGAAAACAGGTCCTGGTGAAAACGATTATCATGTATCTTCGGTGCGTTCCGGGTCCCTGAGAAGAAGCGAGGGCATCGATGCTGCGCTCACCGTCGAGATTCGTCCGAGGCTGGATCACCGCAGCGCTGGTGGGCTCGGTGCTGGTCGGGTGCGGATCGTCCACCGAACCGGCGAGCGAGAAGGCCGCCGCGGCCGGCCCGAAGACCGACGTCACCGTCGAACCCATCAAGGCGACACGGGCGTTGACCGACGCGGGCGGCGTCAAGGTCTCCCTCGAGAAGGAACCCGAGCGCATCGTCTGCCTGTTCGCGCTGTGCGACGACATCCTGACCGAGCTGGGCATCGTCCCCACGGCCACCAACAGCGCACTCCTCGCCCACCCCGACTTCCTGGGGGAGGAGAAGGCGAAGAAGGTCGACGTCATCCCCGGCGGGTTCATCGCGCCCGAGGTGGAGGCGATCCTCTCCCACAAGCCCGACCTGGTGATCGGCCTGAAGGACACCCACGGCAAGCTCGCCCCGGCCCTGAAGGACGCGACCACCTTCTGGCCCATGCAGCCCGAGACGTGGGAGGACAGCGTGGGCTACCTGCGTGATGTCGCCGCCCTCACCGGCCGTACCGCCGAGGGCGAGAAGGCCGAGAAGGCCTTCCGCACCAAGCTCGCCCAGGCCGAGAAGAACAGGAGCGACAAGACCGCGCTCATCATCTACGGCAGCGACGAGAACTTCGGCGTCGCCACCCCGGAGACGGACCTGGCCGCCAGTCTCTTCCCGAAGCTCGCCGACTACCCCTGGAAGTCCCGCGGAGTCGAGGGCAGTTACAGCCTCGAAGAGATTCTCGCGGCGGACGTCGACGTGCTGTTCGTCGAGACACTGAGCTTCGGCGAGGCGGACGGCAAGCTGTCGGAGAAGCTGGCGAAGAACCCCCTGTGGGGCAAGATCCCGGCGGTGAGGAACGGCGACGTCCACGAGGTGAACTCCGAGGTGTGGGCCAAGGGGCGCGGTACCCGTTCGCTGGGCATCGTCCTCGATGAGGCCACGGCCGCGCTGCGGTGAGCGCGCCCACCGCGACACACACCGCAGCAGGTGACCCGGCATCCGGCGCACGGCGATCCGTGCGCCGAGCGGGAGTATGGCAACTGCCCGTCGTGGTCACCCTGTTGGTCGCCGCGTCGGCCTGCGCGCTGAGCCTGGGCACGCCCCATGTCCCGCTGCACCGGCTGCCCGGTGCGCTGATGGAGGCGGACAGCACGCTCGCCGGGATCGTCGTCACCGAGCTGCGCGTGCCCCGGCTCGTGCTGGCGCTCGTCGCCGGGGCCTGTCTGGGTGCGGCGGGGCTCGTGCTGCAGGAGGCGCTGCGCAACCCCTTGGCCGTCCCCGAGATGCTGGGTGTGTCGTCCGGTGCCGCGCTCGGGGTGGCCGCGCCGCTGGTGCTGTCGGTGTCCCTCCCTGCCGCTGTTCAGCCCCTGCCGGCCATCGGCGGGGCCGCGATGGGCGGCGGGCTCACGCTGCTCGCCGCGGGGCTGGGGCGCAGTCCGTCCGCCGTGCTGCTCACCGGCGCCGCGGTCGCCGCCGCGATGCAGGCCGCGCTGCTCGTGCTGATGGTGATGGCCGACCAGCTCGACCTCCAGCTGATCTACCGCTACCTGCTCGGCTCCCTCTCCGCCCGCACCTGGGACGACGTCACCGGGCTGTGGCCGTGGCTGCTCGTCGCGGTTCCGGCGCTCGTGCTCTGCGCGCCGGTGCTCTCCGTGCTGCGGCTCGGGGACGAGGATGCCGAGGCGCTGGGTGTGCGCGCCCAGCGGGCCCGGCTGGCCGCGTTGGCCATCGCCGTCGTGCTGATCGCACCCGTGACGGCCGTTTGCGGGCCGGTTGCGTGGGTCGGTTTCCTCGCTCCGCACCTGGCGCGGCGGTTCGATCCCGCGGCGGACGCGGTGCGCTGGCTGCCCTGGTCGGCTGCGTGGGGCGCCGTCGTCGTGGCCGTCGCCGATGTCCCGGCCCGCCTTGCCCTGGCGCCTGTGGAGACGCCGGTCGGCGCGTGGACGGCTCTGGTCGGGGTGCCCGCCGGGGTCGCCCTGCTCCGGTCGGGCAGCCGCAGGCCGACGACCCGGCGCCGAACGGCGGCCACCGCTGCCGCGGGCTCGGCGCCGCAGGGCGCCCAGGCCGTGCCCTCCAGTCCTTCGGAGAAGGGGGAGCCTTCCAGGCGGGCCCGAGAGAGTGTCCGTCGAGGGGCTCCCGGGAGCGACGGCCCTTCCGGTGTTTCCGCTTCACACGGTGAGACGACCGGAGCGGAGGAGGCCCGGTGAGCCGGCGCTTCGCGGTACTCGCCGCACTCACCGTCGTATGCGCCGGTGTCGAACTGGTGGCCGGGCGCGGCATGTCCCCGGCCGTGGTCTGGGACGTTCTCGGCGGGGGCGGCGATACGACGGAACGGCACATCCTGTTCCAACTCCGGCTGCCCCGCCTCCTGGTGGCCCTCGGTGCGGGGGCGTGCCTCGGTGTGGCGGGCCTGGTCCTGCAGTCGGCGCTGCGCAACCCGCTGGCCGGACCCGAGGTGACGGGTGTGACGCCGGGCGCGGTGCTCGGTGCCGTCGCCGCGACCGGCCTCGGACTCGCGGGGTGGGAATCGCCCCTCGCCGTGGTCGTCGCCGCGTGCGTGGGCGGCTGTGCCGGGGCCGCGCTGCTGTGGCTGCTCGCCGGACGCGGCCGCAGCGAGCCCGCGCAGACCGCCGTGCATGGCGTGCTGGTGTCGGCGGTGCTCGGCGGGCTCACCGCCATGGTGCTGCTCGTCGCGCCGGGCGAACTCGGCAGCGTCGTGCAGTGGCTCGTCGGCACGACGGAGGGCCGGGTGTGGCAGCACTGGCACCTGCTGTGGCCGTGGGCGCTGGCCTGGGGTGCCGCGGCATGGCTGCTGGCAGGACCGCTGACCCTGCTGCGCTGTGGGGACGACATCGCCCTCGCCGCCGGGCTGTCCGCCGCCCGCGCCCGGGCGCTCGCACTGCT
Organism: Streptomyces sp. NPDC002130; assembly: GCF_040296465.1. Classification (NCBI taxonomy): domain Bacteria; kingdom Bacillati; phylum Actinomycetota; class Actinomycetes; order Kitasatosporales; family Streptomycetaceae; genus Streptomyces; species Streptomyces sp. NPDC002130. Next base: position 17,443 of record NZ_JBEOXI010000136.1, on the reverse strand, counting down.
GTGCGCGGTGGCGCTGACAGCGGGTGCGGTGGCCGCCGTTGGAGCGCTGGGGTTCGTCGGGCTGCTCGTACCGCACCTCGCCCTGGCCGTCTTCGGCGCCGACCTGCGGGTGACCCTGCCCGGCGCCGCCCTGGTGGGCGCGGCCGTGGTGTGCGGGGCGGACGCGGCGGCGCAGCTGTCCTCGCGGCTGCTGGCGGACGCGCTGGACTCCGGGCGGCTCACGCTGCCGGTCGGGGCCCTCACCTCCTGCCTCGGGGCCGCGCTGCTGCTGCTCGTCGTGCGCCGCGCGCCGGGCCGTACGTTCTGATTTCGACCGAAGGACACAGCATGACCGAGTCCGTGGGGATCCGCGCCGAGGGGGTCCACTTCGGCTACCCCGGCCAACCCGTGTTGCGCGGCGTCGACATGACCGTCGAGCCGGGTGAGCTGACCGCCCTCATCGGCCTCAACGGCTGTGGGAAATCAACCCTGTTGCGGCTCGCCGCGGGGCTGCTGCAGCCGGACGAGGGACGTGTCCTGCTCGCCGGTGACGACCTCGCCCGGCTGTCCCGGCGCGCCACTGCCCGACGGGTCGCGCTGCTGCACCAGTCGGCCCCCGCTGTCCCCGGCATGACGGTGCGGCAACTCGTCCGGCAGGGGCGGTACGCCGCGCGCGGCCCGCTCGGCATGCTGCGCGAGGGCGACGACCCCGTCGTACGCCGCGCACTGCGCGACGTCGGCGTGGAGCAGTGGGCCGAGCGTGATGTGGACGCCCTGTCCGGAGGCGAGCGGCAGCGGGTGCGGCTCGCCATGGCGCTCGCCCAGGACACCCGCGTCCTGTTGCTCGACGAGCCGACCACCTACCTCGACCTGCACCACCAGCTCGACGTGCTGCAGACGGTGGTCCGCCTGCGCGAGGAGCGCGTCCTCACCGTGGTGATGGTGCTGCACGACCTGGCCCACGCCGCCCGGTTCGCCGAGCGGATCGTCGCGCTGCGCGACGGCCGGGTGGTGGCCGACGGCACGCCGCAAGAGGTCGTCACGCCGGGGCTGCTCGCAGAGGTCCTCCGGGTGGCCGGCCGGGTCGGCCGGGACCCCGAAGGGGGCTGGCCCGTGTGTTATCCAGATCACCCTCTCCCAGCTCTAGAATATGAAAATCATATTCATTAGAGTCCTGGTGTGGCGCTCACCAGAACGCCATATCTCCCTGATGAAGAAGGAGAGTTCATGGACACCGAGAAGGTCTTCGCGCCGATCGCCGACCCGGGTCAGCTGGCTCACGCCTCGGCCACGCACTCCAACGCCCTCGTCGAGAACCCCTTCGAGGACACCGAGGAGTAAGCGAGGGTCCAGCACCCTCGACCGTGGGCCCGCCCGTCACCTCGCGGGCGGGCCCACGCCCTTCCAAGGCCCCTTTTCCGCAGGAGGATCGACGTGTCCCGCAGCCAGCTCGTGCCCGGTGTCGAGGTCGTCGCCGTACCCGGGCGGGGTCTCGCCGTCCGTACGGCCGAGGGGGAGTTCCTCACTGTCAGGACGAAGGACGCGGACGAGGACGCCCTGCTGTCCCGCCTCTCCGGTACGGCCGCAGGTAAGCCGGACGACGAAATCGACCGCATCGTCCGCGCCTTCGAGGACGCCGGGTACCTGGCGGACGGACCGCGGCGCCCGCGATGGCCCGCCGGCCGCCGTGACATCCGGCTGCTGGGCGACGCCGTCCTGATCGAACCACTGGCCGCGCTCCTGCGCGCGCTGGGCGCCGAGCCGCGAACGGCCGTGCACAGCAGCCCGTCACCGTCGCCTGACGACCTGTCCGCCGGAGATCCCGCCGCCGTCGTGTGGTGTCTCGACGGGCCGGTGCCCGAAGGGCTGTGGGACGCGGCCGACCGGCTGCCCGAGCGCGGCATCGCCTGGCTGCGTTGCCACCGCGAGGGCTGGCAGGCGTACGTCGAACCCCTCGCGGCCACTGCCGGGGACGTCACCTCGGCACACGTCCGGGCCCGCCGGCTCGCCGCCACACCCGCGCACCGCGAGCTGGCCGCCTACTGGAGCGGGCCTCGTACGTCCGGTGCGCCCGTTCACCTCACCGCGCCCGCCGCGGGGCTGCTGGCCGCCCTGCTCGCCGACGACCTCAGCCGGTGGATCACCGGCGCGACCGACACGGACGGCCTCCCCGCCCGGCGCCGGCTCCGGCGCGTCGACCTGCGCACGCTGACCGTCACCGAGCACCCCGTGCTGCCCGTCCCCGACGTCGCCCCGATGCCGAAGCAGGCCGGATGACGCCGTCCACGGTGGCCGTCGAAGGGCTCGCCACCGACCTCCACCTCCCGGACGGCGGCGGCCCCTTCCCGGCCGTCCTCATCCGCACGCCCTACGACCGGACACGGCACCGCGCCGAGCTGCGCGGCTGGGCCCGCCACGGGTTCGCGGCACTGGTCCAGGACGTACGGGGCCGGCACGCGTCGCCGGGGGAGTGGCACCCGTACGAGAACGAGGCCGCCGACGGAGCGGCGACCGCCCGCTGGATCCGCCGACAGCCATGGAACGACGGGCGGTTGGTCGCCGTCGGCGCCTCCTACGCCGCTCACTGCGCCCTCGCGCTCGCGCTCGACGAGCCCACGGACGCCCGGCCCGACGCCGTCATCGCCGCCGTGCCCGCGCTGGGCACCGCCGAGACGGCCCGCGAGCCCTCCGGCGTGGAACGGCTGCTGGCCCGCGCCGGATGGTGGGCGGCCCACGGCGACCGGACGGACTCCGACGACAACGCCCTGGACAAGGCCCTCGCCGCGGACCCCGGCCTGCTCACCCATCTGCCGCTGACCGGCCTCCCCGGCCGGCTCGGCCGGAGCCTGCCCTCGTGGCCCGGCCTGTGGCGGCACCGCGAACGCGGCCGGCTTCTCTCGGGAGCGGAGTACGCCGGGATGCCCCTGCTCGCGGTGGGCGGCCACCACGACCACTTCACCGAGGACACCGTGACGCTGTGGCGCCGCTGGGGCGGCCCGTCGGCGCGGCTGCTGCTGGGACCCTGGGGGCACGGCCTCGTCGCCGCGCCCGGACCCGACGCCGATCCGGCACACCGGGTGAGTCTCGGCGAGCTCTATGTGCGATGGGCCCGCCGCGCTCTCGCCGGGGACCTCGCTCCCGGGCAGCGTGGCGTGGTCGGCCTGGGCGGCAGCACTCTGTGGGTGACCGCCGACGCAGAGGGAGAGCCGCGCACGCAGAACATGCGTCTGCTGCACGGCTCCTCCTTCACGGCCGATCCCGAACGCCCCGTGTCGTCCGAGGACCTGGCCGTTCCCCAGAACGGCCCGCCCGACCGCTGTCTGCTGGTCACTCCGCCGCTGCCGCGTCCGCTGGACGTGGTCGGGCCCGTGGAGGTGCGGCTGCGGGCCACCGCCCACACGCCGTCCGCCGACTGGGCCGTCCGGCTCGTCGCACTCACCCCCGAGGGGGTGGCTCAGCGGCTCGCCGTCGGGGTCGTCCGGCGCGAGGAACCACCAGGAAGGCAAGCCGAGTTCACCGTGGGGCTCGGCCGGCTCGCGCGGCGGCTGCCCGCGGGCACCCGGCTCCGCCTGGAGATCGCCGGGCACCACTTCCCGGCCCACGCCCGCAACCCCCACACCGGCGACGACCCGGTCACGGCCAGCCGGCTGCTCCCCTCCCGGCGCGAGGTCGACGCCGGGAGCGTGGCGCTCCGGCTGCCCGTGCTCCTGTCCCGTCCCACTCCCGCCCATCCCGCAGAGGAGATCCCGCGATGACGGCGCTGCCGCTGGAAGCTCTCGTCGACCCCGTCTGCGGCATCGTCCGCGACGTCAAGCCCGTCGATCACCCGGTGGGCGCACCGCCCCGCTACATCGCGCTCACCGCCGAGATCGCCGACGCCCGCAGGCTCGGCCTGTGGCCCGCCGACCGGGTGTCGCTGGGCACCACCTTCGGCGACCCCGAAGGCGCGCGCATAGCCGCGATAGCGGAGGGGATCGAGCGGTACTGCGGCAACCGCGTGCCGCCGCCCGGCCACCCCGACGCCCCCCTGCGTGCCACGGCCGCCGAACTGGCCGAGAAGGGGCTGCGGCTGTACGGGCCGGACGAACTGCCGACCTATGCCGACTGGCAGTACGCCCGGGAGAAGTTCCCCTACCGCCCCCTCACCGCCGACACGCCGTCGCTGTGGACGCGTGGCACCGAACGGCTGCCCGAGGGCCGGACCGCCGAGGTCTGGGCGCCCGTCGCACTCACCCACCTCAACTGGCGTCAGGGCGAGCTGCGTTCACTGCCGCGCACCCACCACCTCAACTACGCGGGGATCGCCACCGGGCAAGGCTTCGGCGACGCCGTCGAGCGCGGCCTGCTGGAGATCGTCGAACGCGACGCACTCGAACTGTGGTGGCACCTCGACGGCCCGACCCGCGGCATCGACCCGGGCACCGTGCCCGGCCTCACCGACGACCTCGCCGGATCCGCGCTCGACGTCCATCTCGTCGAGATACCCTCGGAGTTCGCCCCCTGCATGGCCGCGCTCGTCCACGACCCCCGGCTCGGCCTGTACGCCGCCGGTTTCGCCTGCAAGCACGACCCGGCCGAGGCCGCCCGCAAGGCCGTCCTCGAAGCCGTCCACACCTGGGTGTTCACCCGAGGTCTCACCGACCCCGACGGCTGGGTGTTCCAGGCCGTCGAGGCCGGACTGCTCGCGCGCGGGTTGTACCTGGACCATCGCGAGGACGGCCGCTACCTCGACCTGTGCGGCGAGGAGTTCGAGCACGTCCGGGACCTGGGCGCGCACGTCCAGGTGTGGCTGGACGAGCGGATGGCGCCCGAGGCCCGGCGGTTCACCGACCCCGCGCACGGGACCGTCTCCATCGACGCGGTCGAGCCCGGCAGCCGGGACCGGCTGGAACGTGCGCTCCACGAGGGCGGCCACCGCATCATGACGTTCGACCTCACCACCGAGGACGTGGCCGAGACGTCCCTGCGCGTCGCCCGGGTCCTCGTCTCCGGGCTCCTGCCCAACGCCCCCGCCGCCTTCGGCTACTTCGGCTGCCCGCGCCTGGCCGACGCCGCTGTCGCCCGCGGCTGGCGGACGACCGTGCCGAGCGCGCCGGAGGACTTCACGCTGGCTCCTCCGCCGCACATGTGAGGGACCTCCTCCCCGTGGACCTCCTTCATGAGCGCCTGGACCTCGTCACCGCCCTCGCCCGCGCCCGTTCGCCCGAGCGGCCCGGCCCGGACACGTCCGCCGGTCCCGTCGTCCGCGCTTGGCCCGGACCGTCGTACGCCCTGCCGCAGGCCGCCCCCGGGCAGCCGGACCTGGACCGGCTGCTCCGCCTCTCCCTGGCGGCCTCGGACGGCTCCGGGCGGCTGCGGCCCGCCCCCTCCGCCGGCGGGCTGCACCCGGTGGACGCCGAGCTCGTCGTGGGCACCGGCTGCCCGCTGCCGCCCGGGCGCTACGGCTACGACCCGCTGCGCCACCGCGTGCACCGCATCGGCCAGGAACCCGACGGCACACTGCCCGGGGCGACCGTCGAACTGTCCGTCACCCCACGGCGCACGGTCTCCCACTACGGCCACCGCGCCTGGCCGCTGATGCTGCTGGACACCGGGCACGTCGCCGCGACGCTGTGGCTCGCGGCCCGCGCGCTGGACATGGCAGAGCCAGCACTCCGCTTGGACGGGCTGAGCGAAGGCCCCCTGGCCGCACTGCACTTCACCCTGCCTCGAAGGGCAGGCCGGGATTCTCAGCCCGAGGGGGCGAGCCCGCCCATGGACGTGCCCGCCCCCGGCGAGCTGCTGGCCCGCCGCAGCGCCGCGCCACCGCTCACAGGCACCCCGTCGCGGGACGTTCTGCGTACGGTGCTCGCAACCGCCGTCCGGGCGAGCACCGGTGAGCTCGCCTGGTGCGCGGCCGTCGGTGAGCCGCAACCCGAACTGGTCGAGTCGGCCCCCGACGGCACACTGCGGCGGCTCGCGGCGGGGGAGGCACGGCCGACGCTCGCTGTATGGGCAGCGGGGCAGGGGTGGATCGCGGACGCGGGCGCCGTCCTCCTCGCGTACGGCTGCCCGGCGGACGCCGACGCCGCGCTGATCCGCCGAACGCACCTACGGGCCGGCTTCGCCGTCCACCTCGCCCACCTGGCCGCCGTACGGCGTGGGCTGGCCGCCCGCCCCGTCGGCTCCTGGCAGCAGGCGGACCTGGGCGCTGCCCTCGGCGCCCCACCGGGCCGGGACTGGATCGTCCACGGCCTGGCCCTCGGCACCACCCGCCCCGACGAGGAGAAGACCTCGTGATCGTCCACCCCGAGCTGCGCCGCGCCGCACGCCACGCACGGCGCCCCCTGCTCGCGGCCACCCTCTTGCAGGCGGCCGTCACCCTCACCCACTTGGCGCAGGCTGTGCTCCTGGCAGTGGCCCTCGCCGACCTGGCCCGCGGTGAAACGGACCGGCTCCCGCTGCTCCTCGCCGCGGTGCTCGGCGTCGTCGCCGCACGCGCCGGGCTCGGCACCTGGCAGCGGCGCACCGCCACCCGCGCCGGGGCCAGGGTCAGGGTCGCTCTGCGGGACGAACTCTTCGCCCACCTCGGACGGCTGGGCCCCGCGCACCTGACCACCGCCCGCGCGGGAGCCGTCCGCACCACTCTCGTCGACGGCGTGGAGGGCGTCGACGCCTACGTCTCCCGCTACCTGCCGCAGCTCCTGATCACCCTCACCGTGCCGCCCTTCCTGCTCGCCGCCTTGGTGGTCGTCGAACCGGCCGCACTCCTCGGCCTCGTCCCCGCCCTCCTGCTGGCGCTGGTCGGGCCGCGCGCCTGGGACCGGCTCCTCGCCCGGCGCGGCAAGGAACACTGGGACACCTACGAGGAACTGGGCGCCGACTACCTCGAAGCACTGCAGGGCATGCCCGCCCTGCGGGCCGCAGGCGCCGTCGGGCGCACCCGGGAGCGGCTGGAGAAGCGGTCGGCAGCGCTGCACCGGGCCACCGTCGCCAAGCTGCGCGTGTCCCTCGTCGACACCGGCCTCACCGACCTGGCCGTCCAGGGCGGCACCGCGGCCGCCGCGCTGCTGGCCTGCTCAGGACCTCGCCGTCGACCTTGGCCTGCAGGTCGATCGTCACGACGTCGCCGTCCTCGGCGGCACGCTCGACCGGGGCGGTGGAGGCGAAGCGCTCGCGCAGCTCCTCGACGGCCTTGTCGACGTCCTCGTCGGTGACCTCGACCGCGTCGACCTCGACCTCGATGCCGGAGAAGTCCGGGATCTCGATGGAGGGGCGGATGTCGACCTCGGCGGTGAAGTTCAGCGTCTCGCCGTCCTTCAGCTCCGTGATGTCGACCTCGGGCTGGCCCAGCACGCTGAGCTCGGCCTCGTTGACCGCGTCGGTGTAGAACTTCGGAAGCGCGTCATTGACCGCCTCCTCCAGAACCGCACCGCGGCCGAACCGCTGGTCGATGACCCGGGCCGGGACCTTGCCCTTGCGGAAGCCCTTCACCGTGACCTGCTGGTTGATCTTCTTGTACGCCGCGTCGAGGCTGTCCTTGAGCTCCTCGAAGGGCACCTCGACAGTGAGCCGAACCCGAGTCGAGTTCAGGGTCTCCACGGCGCTCTTCACGGTTCGGTCTCCTTGTGGCTGACTTCTTGGTTTCTGCCGGGGCCAGAACGGCCCGGCGGATTTCGCCGCCCGGAGGACTTCAGACGATGAGGACACACGGGCGTGCAGCTTGCATAGTAACGGCAGCGACTACACCGCCCAAAAGGCGATCACGTGAGTGATCCGATGGGCGATCACGCGAGGTGATCGGGTGGCTGGTCGGGGTGGCGGGATTTGAACCCACGGCCTTCCGCTCCCAAAGCGGACGCGCTACCAAGCTGCGCCACACCCCGTCTGGTGCGACACGTAGGGTACATGCCGCACGGCGGTGCGGCCGCCGCATTTCCCCAGGGTGTGTGCCGCGCCGTCCCCGGCGGGAATGCGGTGTGCGACGGAGGGGGCCGACCCGCTACGATGCCTTCAGTGCCGCGGTCCCCCGACCTGCGGCGCGTGCTGTGCGGGCGTAGCTCAATGGTAGAGCCCTAGTCTTCCAAACTAGCTACGCGGGTTCGATTCCCGTCGCCCGCTCCATATGGCTCAGGGCCAGGTCAGAGGATCATTCCTCGACCTGGCCCTGAGCCGTGTCAGTAGTCTCGTGTCCATGGATGCGTTCTTACCGTTCCTGATCGCGACCGGAGTACTTGCCGCAGTCCTGGGCTTCTTCGTGTGGCTGGGCTCACGCATTCGTCGCCGGGGCCTCGCGGGCGGAGCCATGAGTGCGGCCCTGGCCTCCTATGAGGAGGCGTTCCGTGTCACTGCCCACGAATCTCACGTCGAGATCCGGGCTCAGGCAGAACGCAAGGCGCCGATCCTGTCGCCTGACGATCACTGGGGCCGCGGCCCTCACGAAGCCAGTCGGACAGGCGCGCAGGATCACCGTCCGCGTCCGCGACGCTCACGGCGAGGTCTTGGCCGCTGGGTCGATCGGCTGAGGCACGGTCGCTGACCGACGGACACGGTGTTCTTGGTCGCGGGAGGAGTCGTCGCGAGCCGGTGTCAGAGGTCCCGGACGTCCACGGTGTAGATGGAGCGGACGCCGTACGGGACGTACAGGGCGTCGCCGACGAGGAGGGGTGGTGCTCCGGAGGTGACGAGGAGGCTGTCGACCCGGCCGCCGTCGTCGCGGCCGTATCGGGTGTCCTCGACCTTGCCGCTGCGCGCGTTCAGCGCGGCCAGGCGGCCGCTGGGCGACGCGAAGTACACGTGGGTGGCCGAGGCGGTCGGCGGCCCCTGCCGCTCCAGGGTGGAGTTGGATTCCCACAGCGTGCGCCCGGTGAGGGGCGCGACGGCGCGGACGCCGCCGCTGCTGCGCGTGAAGTAGACGGTGCCGCGGGCCAGGTACGCCCTCGACCCCTCGGGCCGGGGCTTCGCCAGTCGGCGCACGGTGAGCTCGTGCGAGGCGACGTCGATCAGGGCGAGACCCCGGGCCGTGGAGTAGCCGTCCGCGAGCACCAGGCGTCCCTCGTGCCGGCCGAGCAGGTGCAGCGCGCCTTCGGCCTCGACGGTCCAGCGGGACTTTCCGGTGGCCGGATCGATCTGCGAGACGGTGGTCTCGGCGGCCTTCTCGTCGTCCGCCATGGTCGTGCAGAGCAGGTAGGCGCGGTCGGCCGCCGCGTCCAGGACGCAGTCGCCGCGGGTCTGCGGCTCCGGCTGCCGCCAGCGGACCTTGCCCGTCGCGGCGTCCAGCAGGGCGTACTGGTCGCCCTGCGATCCGTAGAAGGTGATGACACCCTCGGACACAGCCGTGGCAGCGCCCTGGGGTCCCTCGGGGACCCTCGCCATCTCGCCGCTGCCGGTCGGCGTCCGCCAGATCTCCTTGCCGGTGTCCGCGGCCAGGGCGTGGACCGTGTAGCTGGACCCCACGCCGCTCGTGCCTTCCGCGTCCTCGGCCCCGTAGGCGTAGACGCGGCCGTCGCCGGTGCCGATGAGTGCGCCCTCGTCGCCGGAGGCACCGTCGGGTGTGGTGTCGACGGGCCGGCTCCAGGTGTTGCGGCCGTCGGCGAGGCCGAAGCGGGTCGCCATGAGGTCGGAGCCCGCGCAGACGAGGGAGGCGCCGACGACGGAGCAGCCCTTGAAGGAGGTGTCGGTCCCGGCCAGGCCGCCCTCGCTGCCCGTGGGGGCCTTCGCGGTGGCGACCCACGGCTTCCAGCCCTCGGGGAGGTCGGCCGCGCCCTTGGGAGGGTCGGCCACCTGGGCGGTGGACGAGGGTGGGCGGTCGTGGTCGCGGATCAGGGTGAGGGTGGTGGTGACGATCGCGGCGAGTGCGACGGCCGCGGCGGCCGAGATCAGCAGCAGCCCGTGTCGGCGGCGGCTGCGAGTACGCCCGGGCCCGGACGGCCGTGTCCCGGCCGGGTCGCGTGGCGGCCGGGGCTGTGCCGTCGGGGTCCTGTCGGGCCGGGGGCGGCCCGGACCGCCACGCCGCGCCGCGTCCCGCCCGGCGTGCGCCTCGTCGTCCAGCCGGGCATGCGTCCCGTCGCGCCCTTCGTCGTCCAGCCCGGCATGCGTCCCGTCGTGCGCCTCGTCGTCCAGACCGGCGCGCGTCCCGTCGTCCAGCCCTCCGGCCGCTACGGCGTCCGCACCGTCGTCCGCTTCGGCGGGCAGGGCGTGGGACGTTCTGCTCCGCTCGGTGCGGGCCGCGTCGGGCCAGACCGTGCCGGCCGGCTCGGTCGGCCGTGCGCCCGGCCACGGACGCACGGGGCGGGGCACGCCGGTGCCCGACACGGTGAGCGGGCCGGGGGTACCGCCTGCACGGAGCAGCGTGAACAGTTCGTCCGCGGCGGGGCGGGACTTCTGATGCTTCTCCAGGCAGACGCGGATGAAGGGGAGCAGTTCGTCGGGGACGCCGGTCAGGTCCGGTTCGCCCTCGACGACGCGCAGGGCCGTCTCGTACGGGCTCGGGCTGTCGAAGGGGCCGCGGCGGGTGGCGGCGTAGGTGAGGACCGAGCCGAGGGAGAACATGTCGGCGGCGGGGCCGACGTCCTGCGGGGAGGCGAACTGCTCCGGGGACATGAAGGGCGGGGTGCCCATGACGCGGCCGGTCTGGGTGAGGGCGTCCGAGGCGGCGAACTCGGCGGCGCGGGAGATGCCGAAGTCGATGACGCGGGGGCCGTCCTCGGCGAGCATCACGTTGGCCGGCTTCAGGTCGCGGTGGACCACTCCGGCGCGATGGATGTCGCGCAGCGCCTCGGCGAGGCCGGCGGCGAGACCGCGCAGGCGGGGCAGCGGGAGCGGGCCGTGCTCGCGGACGTGGGTGCCGAGGTCCGCGCCGGGTATGTAGAGCGTGGCCATCCAGGGGTGCGCGGCGTCGGCGTCCGCGTCCACGACGGGGGCCGTGAAGGCTCCGCTGACCCGGCGGGCGGCTGCCACCTCGCGGCGGAAACGGGCGCGGAACTCGTCGTCGTCGGCGTACTGGCTGTGCACGACCTTGATCGCGAGGCGGCGGCCGGAGGCCGAGCGGGCCAGGTAGACCACGCCCATGCCGCCGGAGCCGAGGCGGTCCTCGATCTGGTAGCCGCCCACATCCACCGGGTCGGAATCGCGCAGCGCCATCCCCGTACGTTCCCCCCGTCACGCACCGTCCTGTGGTCGGGGCGAGCGTAGCCGCCCGTGCCGGAGGCGCGTGGCGCGGGGCTCGGGAGGTGCGCCGTCCCGGTCAGAAGCTGATGGAGTTGATGGTCTCCGCTATCGAGTTGAGGAACCGCTGGATGTCGTCGGCCATGCCGGTCGAGGCGAGGAAGAAGCCGAAGAGGACCGCCACGATGGCGGGACCGGCCTTGATCGATCCGCCTCTCAGCAACACCACAAGGATGATCGCCAACAGCAGCACCACAGACAGTGAAATGGCCACAACTGATCACACCCTCGGTCGGTCCGCTCTCCCGGCCCGGGGACGCGACCCCGCGCACCCCGCCAGAACCATCGTGCCACCAACGCGGCCGGGCTATGCGGGCGCTGACACATCGACCACATCCGTGTCGCCCCCTCCCGTGTGAGCCGCCCGCGCGTCGGGGACCCGACTCCGAGCAGTCGCACGGCAATTCGACGAGCCACCCGCGCAGGGAATTCGGCCGAATCGTTTCCGTCTCCACACAACGCGTTCGCAGGTAATTCGAATTGTTGCCACAGGGCCATCAACACCCGCGCGAGGCACGCTCCGAAGAGGACGGAAGCGGACATTCCACGGGAGTCGCCTGCTGGTCTTATGCGCCACTTAGTCCGGAAGTATCACGATAACCAGGGCCGGGGCAGTACACACAAACCGCCAGTGGGCGATGTGTTGGCCATCACGCCGACAGTGACGTCAACCACCCGTAATCCGGGGTACTCGCAGCGAATAGCCAGGAATGACGTCCGGCGTTTTACGAATAGCTGCGGGGAACGCTAGGGTGCCTCAGATGTTCCACGCTGCCTCGTCCCCCGCACGCGCAGCGAGGTCCCGGATCGTCTCCCCGAGCTCCTGGTGGGAGGGTCTGTGACGAACTCGCTGCGACCGAACGGCGACCGCAGGGCGCCACTTCCCCCGGCACATTCGCCGGCCGACGGAGTGCCGAGCCCCCGCTCGCCGCAGAGCACGCAGAAGAAGCAGAACGGCAAGCAACGCGACGCGTTCTTCGACAACGCCAAGTACCTTGCGATCGTGCTGGTGGCCATGGGCCACGCCTGGGAGCCGCTCAAGGGCGACAGCCGGATACTCGAGGCCGCCTACCAGGTCGTCTACGCGTTCCACATGCCGGCGTTCATCCTCATCTCCGGCTACTTCTCGCGCAGTTTCGACATGCGCCCCGACCGGCTGAAGCGCCTGATCACCGGCGTGGCCGTGCCGTACATCATCTTCGAGACGGCCTATCCGCTCTTCAAGCGGGTCATCGACAACGACCCGCACCAGGAGATCAGCCTCCTCGACCCCTGGTACCTGACCTGGTTCCTGGTCGCGCTGTTCATCTGGCGGCTGACCACCCCCATCTGGAACCTGGTGCGCTGGCCGCTGCCGCTCGCGCTCGGTCTTGCCATGCTGGCCACCGTCACCCCGGAGATCGGCGACGACCTCGACCTGCAGCGCGTCCTGCAGTTCCTGCCGTTCTTCGTGCTGGGTCTGGTCATGAAGCCCGAGCACTTCCACATGGTGCGCACGCGTTCGGTGCGGATCGCGTCGGTGCCCGTGTTCGCCGCCGCCCTGGCCTTCAGCTGGTGGGCGGTGCCGCGCATGAACACCGCGTGGTTCTACCACCGTGACGCCGCACAGGAACTGGGCGCCCCGTGGTGGACCGGCCCGGTCATGGTCCTCGCGATGTTCGGCTGCTCCCTGGTGCTGACCGCCTGCTTCTTCGCCTGGGTGCCGCGCCGCCACATGTGGTTCACCGCCCTCGGTGCCGGCACGCTCTACGGCTACCTGCTGCACGGCTTCCTGGTGAAGGCCGGCGACTACCAGGGCTGGTTCGAGGCGTCCTGGCTGCACCGGCCGTCCGGTGAGATCCTCGTGACCGTCCTCGCGGCCGCCGTCGTGACGGTGCTGTGCACCAAGCCGGTGCAGCGCGTCTTCCGGTTCGCGATGGAGCCGAAGATGGACTGGGCCTTCAAGCGGGACGCGGCCGAGCAGGCCCGCGAACGCCAGAGCGCCGAACGGCGCGAGCGCGAGCGCGAGAAGGTCAACGCCTGACCCCCGGGGCGGCGTTCATCCGACGAGACCGAGAAGTGCGCGCATCCGCGCGTACTTCTCGGTCAGTCGTTCACGGGTCGCCGCGTCCAGCACCCCGAGCCGCACCGGGTCCGCGTTGTGCGCCAGGTCCGACTCCTTCACCAGCAGCGCGCCGGGCGTGGCGAGGATCCGCGCGGCGTACGCCTCCGGCGGCTCCCCCGCCTGCTTGGTGACCGCGAGGACGATGTCCTTCGTACGGCTGCTCAGGGCGGCCTCGCGCAGCCACTGTGCGGAGAGGGCGTCGTCCTCGACGGCGTCGTGCAGCCAGGCCGCCGCGATCTGCTCCTCGTCGCCGCCCCGCGCCCGTACGCCCTCCGCCACGGCCTGGAGGTGTTCCGCGTAGGGCCGTCCCGCCTTGTCGGTCTGGCCGGAGTGCGCGGCACGGGCGGTGGCCTCGACCTGGGCCAGGGTCATACGGGTTGTCTCGCTCACCGCTTCAGTGTCTCAGCGGTTCGCGGCGGCCGTCGGGCCTTCGCGGCAGATCAGCAGCAGGGCCCGGTCGTCGTTGACGTCCTTGGCCACGGCCTCGATGAGATGCCAGGCGGCGCCGTGGAAGCCGCCGGCCACATAGCGGTCGGCCTCCCCGGTGAGGCGGTCGATGCCCTCGACGATGTCGCGGTCGGCGGTCTCCACCAGGCCGTCCGTGAACAGCATCAGCACGTCCCCGGGCCGCAGTGAGCCCTTCACCGGGTCGAACTGGGCACCGTCGTACACCCCGAGGAGCGGGCCCTCGGCGGCCTTCTCCTCCCAGCGGCCGGTGCCGGCGCTGAGCTGGAGGCCCGGCGGGTGGCCCGCGGAGTAGAGCTCGTAGTCGCCGGAGTCCAGGTCGAGGACGAGGTGGATGGAGGTGGCGAAGCCCTCGTCCCAGTCCTGGCGGAGCAGGTAGCCGTTCGCTGCGGGGAGGAAGGCGTGTGGCGGGAGGGAGCCGAGCAGGCCGCCGAACGCGCCGGACAGCAGCAGGGCGCGGGAGCCCGCGTCCATGCCCTTGCCGGAGACGTCCGTGAGGACGACCTCCAGCGTACGGCCGCCGTTGGTGCGCGCCGCCACCACGAAGTCGCCCGAGAAGGACTGACCGCCCGCCGGGCGCAGCGCCATCTCCCGGTGCCAGCCGTCCGGCAGGTCGGGCAGCTTGCTCTGCACCCGGATGCGTTCACGCAGGTCGAAGAGCATGGTGCCGCCGCGCCGCCAGGGAACACCGACCCGGCTGCGGAACTGGGCCAGCAGCAGCCCGAAGAAACCGCAGGCCGCGACCACGAGCACGACGCCCGGGGTGACCCGCGACGGGCCCTCCGTGTACGGGCCGAGCCGCACCGACTCCACGATCAGCGCCGTGGCCGCCGCCGCGTACAGGCCGAGCAGGCTGGCGGGCCGCAGCAGCAGACCGCCGACGACGACGGGCAGCACCAGCGCGGCCGGGGAGAACCACACCGAGTTCGCCAGCGTGGCAGCCGCGATCAGTGGGACGGTCAGGAGCAGACCGACCAGGGCGATCCAGTCGGAGCCGTTGCCGCGGAAGTAGTCCACGGCGGCCCGGCGCACGCCGACACGGACCCGGTGCCACTGCTTCTTCAACCGGGCCGTGAACGTCTCGGCTTCCGCGCGCCGCTCTCGTCCTGATGCCATTAGTTCGGGACCCTATCCATCGGACCAGTGCCTTGGCACGGGAGGTCCTACTTGTCCCCCGTCCGAGGGCCGACATCACAGTGAACTTCACCGTGCTCCGCACCGCCGCCGCCCGGCAGAAATTGCCTCGCCCGTCCCGCATCGCGCTGGTAGGCATGGTTCATGGCAACTGACGCGAACGGCCTTTCGCCCGGTCTGCGGGTCCTGCGGCAGGACGATTGGGACAAGTGGTACGACACCCTGGTCCGGGGCTTCGGAGGGGTGCCGGAGTCCGACGAGGAGCGGGAGTTGTGGCGCTCGCTGACCGAGTACGACCGTTCCCTCGGCATCTGGGACGGGGACGAGTGCGTGGGGACGGCCGGGGCGTTCAGCTTCCGGCTGACGGTGCCCGGTGGCGCCTCACTGCCGGTCGCGGGCGTCACGATGGTCAGCGTGGCCGCCACGCACCGCCGGCGCGGCCTGCTGACGTCGATGATGCGGCGGCAGCTGGACGACGTGCGCGCGTGGGGGGAGCCGCTGGCCGTGCTCACCGCATCCGAGCCGGCGATCTACGGGCGGTTCGGATACGGCAACGGGACGCTGTCGTTGGCCGCCGAGATCGACACGACCCGGGTACGGCTGTCGGTGCCGGACGGTACGGATGACGTACGGGTGCGGTACGCGGTGCCGGCCGATGTGCTCGACGTGTGCGAGGCGTTGTACGCCCGGCTGGTTCCGGCGCGGCCCGGGATGCTGGCCCGGCGGCCCGGCTGGGAGCGGCTGGGGGTGCTCGATCCGGAGAGCGAGCGGGAGGGGGCGTCGCCCCTGCAGTGCGTGCTCGCCGAGCGGGACGGGGAGACGGTCGGGTACGCACGGTTCCGCGTCAAACCCGAGTGGGAGCTGGCCGGGTCCAACGGCACGGTGAGCGTGGCGGACTTGGCGGCGCTGGACCCTGCGGCGGACGCGGCGCTGTGGCGTTTCCTGCTCGGGATCGACCTGACGTCGAAGGTGACCATGCGGGGGCGTCCGGTGGACGACGCGTGGCAGTACCTGGTGTCCGACCAGCGACGGTGTCACCCGTGGTTCCGGGACTCGCTGTACGTGCGGCCGGTGGAGGTGGGCGCCGCGCTGGAGGCGCGGACGTATCAGACGCCGGTGGATGTGGTGTTCGAGGTGGAGGACGCGTTCTGCCCCTGGAACGCGGGGCGTTGGCGGCTGACCGGAGACCCGAAGGGGGCGTCCTGCGAGCGTACGACTGATGCGGCGGATGTCGCCCTGTCCGTACGGGAGTTGGGCGCGGCCTACCTCGGAGGTGTGTCGCTGGCCTCGTTGGCGGCGGCGGGGCGGGTACGGGAGATCCGGCGGGGGGCGCTGGCGGAGGCGTCGCTCGGGTTCGGGACGACCGTGCCGCCGTGGTTGCCGCACGGGTTCTGACGGACGGGCGCCCGTTTCAGGGGCGTTGGCAGGCCGGGCACCAGAAGAGGTTGCGGGCGGCGAGGTCGGCGGTGCGGATCTCGCCGCCGCAGATGTGGCAGGGCAGATCGGCCCTGCGGTAGACGTACACCTCGCCGCCGTGGTCGTCCACGCGCGGTGGGCGGCCCATCGCCTCCGGGGTGTGTTCCGGGCGGACCGTGTCGATGCGGTTGTTGCGGACGCCCTCGTGCATGAGGTCGACGAGGTCGGTCCATATCGCGTGCCACTCGGTGGGGGTGATGTCCTTGCCGGCGCGGTACGGGTTGATGCGGTGCCGGAAGAGGACCTCCGCGCGGTAGACGTTTCCGACGCCGGCGATGACCTTCTGGTCCATGAGGAGGGCGGCGATCGTCGTACGGCTGCGGGTGATGCGGCGGTAGGCGGTGTCCGGGTCGGCGTCGTCGCGGAGGGGGTCGGGGCCCAGGCGGTCGTGTATGGCCTGCTTCTCCGGGGGCGTGATGAGGGCGCAGGTGGTGGGGCCCCGGAGGTCGACGTAGGTGGTGTCGTCGGCCAGGCGGAGGCGGACGGTGTCGGTGGGGGGCGGCTCGGGGGCCGGGCCGAAGGTGACCTTGCCGAACAGGCCGAGGTGGATGTGGACCCAGTCGGTGTCGCGGAAGCCGAGGAAGAGGTGCTTGCCGTGGGCTTCCGTGTGGGTGAGCTCCGTGCCGGTGAGGAGGGTGGCGGCGGGGGTGAACTTGCCCTGGGGGCTGGTGGTGCGGGGTTTCGTGCCGAGGAAGGCGGCGGCGTAGTCCTGGGCGAGGCGGTGGATGGTGTGGCCTTCCGGCACGGTTCTCCCTGGGATCGTTGCCTTTGCCCACCGGGCCGGCGGTCGTCGGACCTCGGGTTTTGCCCGCCCGCCCACCCGGCACGGTTTCTCACGATGCCGAGGTCACGGGGCTCCGCCCCGGACCCCGGAGATTTCCCGCCCACCCACCCGACACGGTTCCTCAGGAGGCTGGAGTCACGGGGCTCCGCCCCGGGCCCCGGCGGGGACTGCGTCCCCTGCACCCCTCGGGGGCTTCGCCCTCCCCCCTCGGGGGCTTTCGTCCCTGGAGCCGGTGCCGGTCACGTCGACGGTGTTGAGGTTGACCTTGCGGGTGTACTGCGTGGAGCAGTCACCGC